>CALMXN010000243.1 GCA_937871145.1 uncultured Clostridia bacterium | reverse complement strand
GGGATTCATTTCTGTCGCTAGCGAAATTGTTTCATGCGCTCCCGAATTTTCGGGAATTATACAGTATCTTTTAGGAAGAATAGTTATTGCTGAGGATATTGATTCAGCCTCTTTGATTTCAAAAAAATACGGGTATAAATTCAAAATCGTTACCCTTGACGGACAGGTTATCAACGCAGGCGGTTCTTTTACAGGAGGAAGTACCTCACGTTCAACTGGTGTTCTCACACGAAAGAATGAAATAACTTCAATAAAAGAACAGATATCCTCATTGTCCGAAACATACGAACAGCTTAAAACAAAGCTTTCACTGTATCAGGCCGAGGTTGACAAGCTTATCATTGATGTTGAGGCTGTCAAGGAAGATATTAATCTTGTTACTTCTGATAAAATCCGTTTTGATTCTGAACTTAAGCATATTACTCTTACACTTGACCAGATGGAAGATAATCTTGAGAGTGCAGAAAACAGCATAAATTCCGCTGAAGCAAAGTTTGAAAATCAGCAAGCAACAATTGAAAAATCAAAGACCGATTTAGCTTTATGTGAAAAGGAAATTACAGATAAGGAACTTCTCATTTCACAGACACAGAATAAAATTGAAAGCTATCAGGATAAGCGTGAGCTTATGTCAGAAAAGCTCTCAATGTACAAGATGAAGCAGATTGAGCTTTCAAAGGATATTGAATCTTGCGAGCAGAGCATTGAACAACTCACGGCAACAGTAACAAATACTGAAAATGACTTTGTGATACTCAATTGCCAGATTGAAGAGCAGAATGCGATTATAGCACAGAAGAAAACTTGTATTGAGGAAAAGAAAACTGCCCTTGATGCTTCTAAATCCAACATTGAAAGTGTAAATGTCCTCATAAAAGAGCAGCAGAAAAATCATCAGCAGTTTGAAATTGAAGCTAATGAAAAGCGTAATCATCAGAAGATTATGAATGATGAAAAAGAAAAGCTTTCAAGGGAACTTGCAAAGGTTTCTGAAAGAAAAATTTCTATACAGAAGGAATACGACACAATTATTTCTGATATGTGGGAGCAGTATCAGCTCTCAAGGTCAGAAGCTGCAACAATTGCTGTTGAGGTTGAGGATATTCTTGTTGCACAGAAGTTACTCAACGAAATTAAGAACAAAATCAAAAATCTTGGTAGTGTCAATGTTGCAGCGATAGAAGAATATAAAGAAGTATCTGAAAGATATGAATTTATGTCAAAGCAACTTAATGATGTTGAAACATCGAAAGCTGAGCTTGAAAGTCTTATTGATGACCTTACTTCAAATATGAAGGAGATTTTCACTGAAAGTTTCAATCAGATTAACAATAACTTTAAGAGTATATTTGTGGAACTATTCGGGGGAGGAAAAGCGGAACTCATCCTCACTGATCCTTCAAATATTCTTGAGTCAGGTATTGAAATAAATGTTGCTCCTCCGGGTAAAGTAATCAAGAGCCTGAGCCTTCTTTCAGGTGGAGAGCAGGCATTCATAGCAATAGCAATTTACTTTGCTATCCTGAAGCTTCGTCCGTCACCGTTCTGTATCCTTGATGAAATTGAGGCGGCACTTGATGATGTCAACGTTGCAAAATATGCCGCATACCTAAGAAAATTCACAGGTACCACTCAGTTTATTACAATTACCCACAGACGTGGTACAATGGAAGAAGCAGATGTACTTTATGGCGTAACAATGCAGCAGAAGGGTATATCAAAGCTTCTAAAAATGGACAATACTAAAGATATCAATATTAATGAGTAGGAGAATACTATGGGCTTATTTGAAAAGCTTAAACAAGGCTTGAAAAAAACAAAGGATTCAATGATGGGCGGAATTGAGGGAATACTCAATTCATTCACGAAAATTGATGAGGAACTTTTTGACGAGCTTGAAGAAACATTAATTTTAAGCGACATAGGAGTAAACACATCAGTAAAAATATGTGCTGAACTTCGTGAGCGTGTTAAAAAGACAGGCGAAAAGAACCCTGCAAACGTCAAAAATCTTATTAAAGAAATTATGATTGAAATGCTCGGCGAAAACACACCTCTTGATATGTCAACAACACCTTCTGTTATTATGGTTATAGGCGTTAATGGCGTAGGAAAGACAACAACAATCGGAAAGCTTGCAAACCAGCTTAAAATGGACGGAAAGAAAGTTCTTGTCGCTGCTGCTGATACCTTCCGAGCCGCCGCAATAGACCAGCTTGAAGTTTGGACAGACCGTGCAGGTGTTGACATCATAAAGCATAATGAAGGCTCTGACCCTGCTGCAGTTGTTTTTGACGCAGTAACTGCCGCAAAGGCAAGAAAAGTCGACGTTGTTATATGTGATACAGCAGGACGACTCCATAACAAGAAAAATCTTATGGACGAACTTAAAAAGATTTCAAAGATTATCAATGCACAGGCAGAAGGCTGTGCTCTTGAAATACTTCTTGCACTTGATGCAACAACAGGACAGAACGCAGTAAATCAGGCAAAGCAGTTTAAGGAAGTTGCTGATATCACAGGAATAATCCTCACAAAGCTTGACGGAACAGCAAAAGGCGGAATAATAATTTCTATTGCTGATGAACTAAAATTACCAGTAAAAATTGTTACAGTAGGTGAAAAGATTGACGATATTCAGCCGTTTGACAATGCCGATTTTGTTAATGCACTTTTTGAATAATTGAAAGAGGCAGTATGAAAATTATCCTTGCATCCAATAATAAGGGCAAAATAAAAGAAATGTCAAAGATTTTATCCGAGGTCGGCTTGCAGGTAATCTCACAGTCTGACGCCGGATATAACCTTAATCCTGATGAAACAGGAACAACCTTTGAAGAAAACTCACTTATTAAGGCAAAATCACTTTATGACGTCAGCCACAGCGGAGTTATCGCTGATGATAGCGGACTTGAAGTAGATTATCTTAATAAAGCGCCAGGCGTTTATTCAGCACGTTATGGTGGAGAAGGCTTTTCTGACAAAGACAGATATAAGAAAATATTAGCTGAGCTTGAAGGCGTACTTGTTGAAAAAAGAACAGCACGCTTTGTATGTGTAATCACATACATTTCACCAGATGGACAAGTTCATTCCTTTCGCGGTGAGTGTGAGGGACACATTGGCTTTGAGCCAAAGGGTGAGAATGGCTTTGGATATGACCCGATTTTTTACATTAGCGATAAAAGCATGTCAGAAATTTCAGACGAAGAAAAAAACAGAATTAGTCATAGGGCAGTAGCATTATCAAAACTGCTTGACTATTTTAAAAAGGAGAAAAATAATGTTGACAAGTAAACAAAGAGCATATCTCAGAGGACTTGCTAATTCAATGGATACAATCTTTCAGATAGGGAAAGGCGGAGTACCTGATACACTCGTTGCACAGGTTGATGATGCTTTAAGAGTAAGAGAACTCATAAAGCTTCGTGTTCTTGATAATTCATTGTATTCTTCAAAAGAAGCTGCTGAAGAGCTTGCTCAGAAAACTGGAGCAGATGTAGTTCAGGTTATCGGAAGTAAATTTGTTCTATATAAGAAAAATCCTAAAGAGCCAAAAATCGAGTTGAAATAAATGAAAACAGGAATTTTCGGTGGAACTTTTAACCCAATCCATAATGGACACATTAACCTTGTCAACAAAATAAGTGAAAAAGTCAGTCTTGACAGAATACTTGTCATACCGACAAATATTCCACCACATAAGTTAACGCCTGACCTTGCAGATGACAATGCAAGGCTTGAAATGTGTCGCCTTGCCTTTGAGGATAACCCAAAAGCCGAGATAAGCAATTATGAAATAAAACAGGGTGGGAAGAGCTATACAATCCTTACTTTAGAGCATTTTAAAAACATTTACCCTGATGATGAGTTTTATCTGATTATCGGTAGTGATATGCTTCTTACCTTTCACGAGTGGAAGGAGTATCAAAAGATATTAAAGCTCTGTACAGTAGTTGCAGCAGCAAGAAGCAAAGCTGATATTGAAAAAATAAAGCCCTATGCTCATAAACTCGTTGCAATGGGCGGAAAATGCATTGTTGTTGATGTTGAACCATATGAAATTTCATCAACTCAGCTCAGGGGCCTTATCGCCCATAAAGAACAATACACTTGCTATTTACCAGAAAAAGTAGTAAGATATATAGCGAATAAAAAACTTTATACTTAAAATACGGAGTGTTACAATTGTACGATCAATCCGATTACGAAGAGATTAAAAGCCTTTTAAAAAGCAGATTATCAAAGAAAAGATATACCCACAGCGTTAATGTTGCACAGCAGGCTAAAATTCTTGCAAAGATAAATAATTTTGATGAAGAAAAATCATACTTTGCGGGACTTCTTCACGATGTGTGCAAGGAAATTCCACTATCCGAGCAGGAAGCTTACATTCTTTCATCATCAATGGATATTGATGAAGTTGAGAAGAAATCCCAGCCTTTATGGCATGCTATTGCTGGTGCTGAATTTGTAAGAGAGCATTACAGAATTAATGATAAAGACATTTTAAATTCAATCCGTTATCATACTGTTGCAAGAGCGGGAATGTCCACACTGGAAAAAATAATATACCTTGCTGATCTAACATCAGCTGACAGAAGCTATAAGGACGTAGCACAGACAAGGAAGATATGTGAGAAGAATCTTGATGATGGAATGCTTTATGCATTGAAATACTCCATTACAGATTCAGTTTCAAAGAGCAATACTATTCCGCAATGCACAATTAAAGCGTATAATTATTACTTAAAGGCAGAAAGTAAATAAAATTTCTTATAAAGGAGAAATATATGAATCAAAACGAAATTCTTAAGAAAATTGTGAAAACTCTTGACACAAAGAAAGCTGAAGATATTGAAGTAATCGGCATAAAGGATCTTACAATCATTGCTGATTATTTTGTAATTGCAACAGGTACAAGTACAACTCATACAAAATCACTTGCTGACGAGGTTGAGTTTCAACTAAAGGAGGCAGGCGTTGCCCCAACAAGAACAGAAGGCTACAACGGTTCAAACTGGATTTTACTTGATTATTCAGATATTGTTGTTCATATATTCTATAAAGAAACAAGAAATTACTATTCACTTGAAAGATTATGGTCTGACGGCGAAAATGTTGATGTAAAACAATTTCTTGATTAACAATAATAAAACTACAAAAGGAATGGTAAAAAATGAAGTACGATTTCACCTCAATTGAAGGCAAGTGGCAAAAAATATGGGATGAAAAAGAAACATTCAAGGCTGAGAATGATTATTCAAAACCTAAATTCTATGCGCTCGTAGAATTCCCTTATCCATCGGGACAAGGTCTCCATATTGGTCACCCACGTCCATATACTGCTATGGATATCGTTTCAAGGAAGAAAAGACTTGAAGGTTACAACGTATTATTCCCAATGGGTTGGGATGCTTTCGGTCTCCCTACTGAAAACTATGCTATTAAGAATAAAATTCACCCTGCAATAGTTACTGAAAAGAACGTTGCACGTTTCAAATCACAGCTTAAGGCTCTTGGACTATCATTCGACTGGGCAAGAGAAATCAATACAACTGACCCTAATTATTTTAAGTGGACGCAGTGGATATTCCTTCAGATGTTCAAGAAGGGTCTTGCTTATAAGTCAGAAATGGCAGTAAACTGGTGTACTTCATGTAAGGTCGTTTTAGCTAATGAAGAAGTTGTCGGCGGATGCTGTGAGCGTTGCGGTGGCGAAGTAGTTAGAAAAGTAAAAAGTCAGTGGATGCTCAAAATCACAGAATACGCACAGCGTCTTTTGGATGATTTAAGCGAAGTCAATTATTCAGACAGAATCAAGGCTACACAGACTAACTGGATTGGCCGTTCAACTGGTGCTGAGGTTGACTTTGACACAACAACAGGTGATAAGCTCAAGGTTTATACAACCCGTCCTGATACATTATTCGGTGCAACCTATATGGTTATTGCTCCTGAACATCCAATGATAGCAAAATGGGCTGACAAGCTCACAAATATGGATGACATCAAAGCTTATCAGGAAAAATCAGCAAAGAAATCTGATTTTGACAGAACAGAAATGAACAAGGATAAAACAGGTGTTGAACTTAAAGGCGTTAAGGCAATCAATCCTGTTAACGGTAGAGATATTCCAATCTTTATTTCTGATTATGTTCTTATGACTTACGGAACAGGCGCGATTATGGCTGTTCCTGCTCACGATACCCGTGACTATGAATTTGCAAAAGTATTCAATCTCCCTATTATTGAAGTTGTTTCCGGCGGAGATGTCGAGAAGGAAGCTTTCACTGATTGTGCAACAGGCACAATGGTAAACAGTGATTTTCTTAACGGCTTGTCAGTTGACGAAGCAAAGATAAAGATTAAAGAATGGCTTGAAAAAACAGGTAAGGGAGTTTCAAAGGTAAACTTTAAGCTTCGTGACTGGGTATTCTCACGCCAGAGATACTGGGGCGAACCTATTCCAATCGTTAAGTGCGATAAATGTGGTTATGTTCCGATACCTGAAAGTGAACTTCCATTGAAGTTGCCTGATGTTGAAAGTTATATGCCAACCGACAACGGCGAATCACCACTTGCAACACTCGACAGCTTTATTAATACAACCTGCCCACATTGTGGGGGACCTGCAAAGCGTGAAACTGATACAATGCCACAGTGGGCAGGTTCATCATGGTACTTCTTAAGATATTGTGATCCAACAAGTATGGACAGACTTGCTGCAAAAGAAGCACTTGATTACTGGATGCCTGTTGACTGGTATAACGGCGGTATGGAGCATACAACTCTTCACTTGTTGTATTCACGTTTCTGGCATAAGTTCCTTTATGATATCGGTATGGTTTCAACAAAAGAACCTTATATGCGTCGTACAAGCCACGGATTTATCCTTGGTGAAAACGGTGAAAAGATGTCAAAATCTAGAGGTAACGTAATCAATCCTGATGATGTTATCGCTGAATACGGTGCAGATACGCTCCGCCTTTATGAAATGTTCATCGGTGATTTTGAAAAGACTGCTCCTTGGAGTACTTCTTCAATGAAGGGCTGTAAGCGTTTCCTCGACAGAATCTGGGCATTGCAGGATGTATTGATTGATGGCAATGAATATAGACCGCAACTTAATTCAAGCTTCCACAAGACAATCAAAAAAGTGTCTGAAGATATAGAAAACCTGAAGTTCAATACAGCTATTGCTGCTATGATGGCATTGCTTAATGAAATTTCAGCTGTCGGCAACATTAACAAGAAGGAATACAAGGATCTTCTTATTATGCTCAATCCGTTTGCTCCACATATTACTGAAGAAATCTATCAGGATTGTGGCTTCGGCGGTATGCTTAACAAGCAGAAATGGGTTATCTTCGATGAGGCTGAGTGTATCGACGATACTATTGAGATTGTTGTTCAGCTAAACGGAAAAGTCAAGACAAAATTGATGATTTCAGTTGATGCTGGACAGGATGATGTTATTTCGCAGGCAAAGGCAGACTCAAAGGTCAGCGAGGCTCTTGAGGGAAAGAATATTGTTAAGAGTATTTATGTAAAAGGTAAGCTTGTTAATTTTGTTGTAAGATAGTTTTAAAATAAGACAACATAAATTACAAATTACCCCTTGACTAATTTCTTTCGGTAAGGTATAATTTAAATGTTACATTTAATGTACTATAACCTCTGTCTATGCGACAAAGGGAGGGAATAAATAATGGCAGAAATTCGTGTTGGAAAAAACGAGACTTTAGATACAGCTCTTAAGCGCTTTAAGAGATCATGTGCTAAGGACGGCGTTATTGCTGAAGTTCGTAAGAGAGAACACTACGAAAAGCCTTCAGTAAAACGTAAAAAGAAGTCCGAAGCTGCACGTAAGCGTAAGTTCTAAAACTGGGCTTCAAGCAGAACGGAACTTGAAAAGTAGTTAAAGCGAGCAGTTTCTGCTCGCTTTTTCATTTATGTAAAATTAATTATTAAAGGTGAAATATGATTTTTCGACCAACGTACGTTTTAAAATCTGTTACTGATATTTCAGCAGAATATCTTAACGAAAAAAACATCAAGGGCTTGATCCTTGACCTAGATAATACATTAACCACTCATAACAATCCACAGCCAGCGGAAAAAGTCACTGATTGGATTGAAGATATGAAAAACAGTGGTATTAAAATGATGATAGTTTCGAATAACAGGGCGGAAAGAGTTATCCCTTTTGCGCAGAATCTTGGGCTTGACTTTGTACCGAATGGTAGAAAACCACTTGCAACAGGCTTTAAAAAGGCACAACAGCTCATGGCAATTTCTTTTTCAGAAATTGCAATAGTAGGTGATCAGATTTTTACTGATGTGTTAGGTGCAAATCTTAAAAGAGTCAGGACAATCTATGTCCACCCTATTGAGCTTGAAAGCGGATTTTTCTTCAAAATAAAAAGATTTTTAGAAAAGCCTTTTATCAGGAACTTAAAATAAGGAGAAATAATATGTCAGCTATTTTCGGACCGGCTGGTAACTCTGACAGCTTTGCAGCACAAGGCTTCAAGAGCACAATGGACGCACCAAAGTATTTATCACAAATTGGACTCGACGCTTATGAGTATCAATGTGGCAAGGGCGTAAAAACGAGCAAGGAAACTGCCGTTAAGTTTGGCGCTAAAGCAAAAGAAAACAATATAACATTATCAATACACTCTCCGTATTATATTTCTCTTTCAAGTGTTGAAGAAGAAAAAAGGAACAACAGCATAGGATATATTATGCAGACTGCAAAACTTGCTGAATATATGGGTGCTGACAGAATAATCATTCATTCGGGCTCCTGTGCAAAATTATCCCGTGCTGACGCACTTGAACTTGCAAAGGATACAATAAAAAGAGCAAGAGCAAAAGCTATTGAAGACGGACTCGGGCATATTACCTTTTGTCCTGAAACAATGGGAAAACTCAATCAGCTTGGTGACTTGAATGAGGTTATGGAGCTTTGCAAGGTTGATGAAAGCTTTATTCCGTGTATCGACTTTGGTCATCTGAATGCAAGAACAAACGGTTCTATCAATGCAAAAGAAGA
>CALMXN010000242.1 GCA_937871145.1 uncultured Clostridia bacterium | reverse complement strand
TCCGATCTTCCGACTACTGATATAATCAGGAATACACCAGCAACTATTACTGCTGTCAGCATATCTTTTGATGAACTTGATTGTCCGATAGTTGAAATATTACCAGTCAGAATATATTTTGAAAGACTAAAGTCTTTGTCTTTAATAATATCATTGCCAGTAAGTAATTTGCTGATTAACATAACAAATAACTTACCGAAGCCAGTAATAATACACATACTTGCTACTATACTACCTGCAGTATTTCTGAACCAATGAACAAGGAACAACACAAGTGTGCATACTGCAAGTTGAAGAATAAACTGTGTAAGAACAACCTTTATCAGAGAAGTCATTCCGCCTGTTATTATATATCCTAAGAATACCTTGCTTCCAAGAATCATAGCTGATAATGAGAATGCGAAAGCAAAAAGCGTGAATAAAAACGCTACAACTAATTTTGAATAGATAAGATATCTTCGCCTCGTGAATTGTCCCGCGAGATTTTTAATATATCCTGTTTTAAGTTCTGAATTGAAAAATATCAGGCAGAAAATTGCAATTAACATACCCATCATACTGCCGTTTATTAAACTTGAAAACAATTCGTTGATTGAATATTTCATTCCGTTAACGTGTTCGCTGATATTATCAGCTTTTGCACCAACACCGATATTCACATTGTCCCCCGATGAAACTTCTTCCATCTGCTTAATCATTTCGGGATTATCTTTTAACTGGTTGATTGTAATTTTCATTAGGCCAACAATAGCAAATGATACTACGATTATACAGATAAGCAAAATCCATGTGCTTTTGCTCTTGAACATTTTATACAAATCCATTTTGATAGCATTAAACATTTTTAGCGCCCCCTGTAAGTCCGATAAAGTAATCTTCCAAAGCTTCGTTTTCGACTCTTATTGAGTTGACCATAATTTTCTTTTCAGCAAGTGCAAAGTTAATATCTGCACTTTTGTCAAGCTGTTCAAAAACATGGATAGTCTGTTTATCGATTACCTTATAATCATTTATACCCATTCCGTCAAGAACAGTACAAGCTGATTCAGGATGCTCAAGAACTATTTCAATATGCTCTCTGCATTGCTTTAAAAGATCTTCCTTTGAAAGCTCCCTGATAAGAACTCCGTCATCGATGATACCATACATTGTTGCTAATTTTGAAAGTTCCTCAAGAATATGGCTTGAAATTATTATTGTAATATTTTTTTCCTTGTTGAGTCTTAATATTGTATCTCTTACTTCAACAATACCCTGTGGATCAAGGCCATTGATAGGCTCGTCAAGAACAAGAAGATCCGGTTCACCGACAAGTGCCATAGCAATACCAAGACGCTGCTTCATACCGAGTGAAAAATCCCCTGCCTTCTTCTTACCGACATCTGAAAGACCAACAATTTTAAGAAGGTCTTCTATGTAACCCTGTTTTTTAATTCCGGCACATATGCACTTAAGCTTAAGATTCTCATAAGCATTGAGGCTTGGATAAATACCAGGAGCTTCTATTAATGTTCCTATTCTTGAAAGGACATTTCTTATTTCCTTACCCTTATAATTGAAGAGTGTAATTTCACCACTTGTTGGTTCGGAAAGTCCGCTTATCATTTTAAGAAATGTTGTTTTGCCGGCACCGTTACGTCCGATAAAGCCATAAATGTCGCCCTGCTTAAGATGAAGGCTGACTTCATTGACAGCTTTATGCTCTTTAAACTGCTTTGTGAGACAATTTGTACTCAATAAATAATCCATTTGATTCCCTCCGTTTTGTTTCATTAACTGTATTATATTCTGCAAGTGCAAATTAATCGCAAAGTAAAGTTAAAGAAAGTATAAAGATTTATTTTGAAAGTTTAAAGCCTATTCCCCACACTGTTTCTATGTATTCAGTATCAGTTATCTTCTTGAATTTCTGACGGATATTGCTTATGTGGACGTTAATTGTCTTGTCCTCACCGATATAAAAGTCACCCCACGCATAATCATATATATCCTGTTTTGAAAAGACCTTATTCTGATATGTCATTAACAACTCAAGTATTTTGAATTCCTGTTTTGTAAGACTTACTTCCTCATTATTTAAAAGACATTGAAAGATTGTCTTGTTGAGTATCAAATCCTTATAGGATAATATCTGCATTGATATATCTGTTGAGTTATGTCTTATTGCAACACCGACACGCGCAATAAGCTCTTTGATTTCAAAAGGCTTTGTTACGTAATCATCAGCGCCACAGCCGAGTAAATCAACCTTACTGTCAAGCTCGTCTTTAGCAGAAATAATTATTACCGGTGGTTTATACTGAGGCTTGATTTTCTTCAGCAGTTCCTCACCGCTCATTCCAGGGAGCATCAAATCAAGTAATACGAGAGAAAATTCCTTGTTCTGAATATGCATAAGCCCTTCTGTTCCCGAAAAAGCCTGTGTGCAAGTATAACCGTTTTTAGAAAGAGCGTCACAGATTAAATTATTAATGTCATTATTATCTTCAACGATGAGTATCGACTGCATTTCTACACCTCTTATAAATTCATATATTTTAATTATACTTTTAAAAAACAATCCGGTCAATAAAATTACATTTTTTAACCCTTATTTTTCAATAAACAGTTTTAATATGACTTGTAAATGTCATATTAAAGGCATATAATGTGTTCAGGTGATAATATGCAGATTAACAGAATGTTTGAAATAATATACATACTTTTAGAGAAGAAAACCGTAACAGCAAAAGAGCTTGCAGACCGCTTTGAGGTTTCTGTCAGGACAATTTACAGGGATATTGAAAGCCTTTCTGCCACAGGCATTCCTGTTTTTATGAGCAAGGGAAAGGGCGGTGGAATATCACTGCTTTCAGATTTTGTTCTTAATAAAACTGTGCTGACTCAGGATGAAAAGGATAACATTATATCCGCTCTGAATGCTATAAAAACCATTGACGTTGAGAATTCCAGCCCTGCTATCGGGAGATTAAGCTCACTATTCGGCAAACAGAACAGCAACTGGATTGAGATTGACTTTTCCGACTGGGGAATCGGCGATAAAAAGAAGGATAATTTCCTTATTCTAAAAAATGCAATTATTAATAAAAATGTTGTTGAGTTTGAGTACTACAGTTCAAAAGGGGAAAAAACAGAGCGTACTGCTGAAAGCTTAAAACTTTGCTTTAAAAGCCGTGACTGGTATCTTTATGCATATTGCAGACAGAGAAAGGATAACAGATTTTTTAAGCTCTCAAGAATGAACAATATAGCTGTTCTTGATGAAAAGGTCGAAAGGGTTGCTCCTGAGACTGTTTTTGAACAGGAACAAAAGCCTTTTGAAAGTGAGCTTATTACAATAAAAATGAAGTTTACAGCTGAAA
>CALMXN010000241.1 GCA_937871145.1 uncultured Clostridia bacterium | reverse complement strand
GACGTGTGCTCTTCCGATCTTGTTTTTAGGGGATTCAATTTCATCCTGAATAGTCTGAGTTTGATCCTTAATTGAATTATTATAATAATCCAATCCGAAATATCCTGCAACACCCATTGCAGCAGTGATAACAAAAGCAGCTATAAGTGTTTTATAGAATCCATTTGTAACCTGTTCTCTGCCTTTTGCAGAATCAACCTCGAGAAGATTTGTCTTTTCTGTATCCTTTTTGCCCTTAAGCATTGCACCAATTGCATTAGCATAAGCAGCAAATTCAAATTTTTCATATCCGACTATCTGATTTGGTACAGCAAGAATATTTGTCTTAACATCCTGCTGTTCAATAGATCTTGTCAACTTTATGTAGTCACTTACATTACCATAGAAGATAACGTCCTTTATACCAATTCCGCCACGTGCCTTATTGAACTGTATCATTCTGAATACATTTTCATTCAAAGCCTGATAAACGTAATCTTCAATTCCGCCGTAATCTTCCTTGTCAATTGGGACTACTCTTGAGAATGCAAGCTGATTGTTTTCATAAAGATTAAGATTCAGGAAGTTGTCATCAATCTGAACTGCAAGTAATGGCATTTTGTCCTTATTCCTTGGATCAGCAAGAACAATACGTGAAATACAGTTACAGTTGATTGAAATACTCTTAAGTGGAAGAGAAAGCATGTTGAACATTCTCTTGATTCCGATAATCATATCATTAGGGCAGGCAGCAGCAAGGATCTTGTTTACTACCATATTGTCTTCTTTTGCTTCACCTACTACAGTATATGTAATATTATAGTCATCCGAAACACCCATATCACTCTGCATCTGATTTTTTACCATTGCGAAAAGCTGATTGCCTTTTGCTTTAGGAACTTTAAGTTCTCTGAAAACTATCTGGCTTGATGAAAGAGAAATTACAGCTTCCTTGTCGGTAAATTTGTTATGTATAAGCTGTTCATTTACTATTGAAACAAGCTTGCTTAACTCCTGAATAAAACCGTTGATTATAACACCTGATGGTAAATCGATAACCATAGCACCTGCTATTTTTATTTTGCCTCCTACAAGTTCGCCCTTAACGACTCTTATCTGTTTATCTGAAAAGTCAAATGATAACAAAACAAATCACTCCTTTTTAATTAACGTTGTCATACATACTGATCATAGCTGGGTAAATTGAAGCAACAACGAGTCCGATAAGAACACCAAGGAAAACAATCATTATTGGTTCAATCATTGAAACAAGTTTTGAAATTGCACTGTCAGCTTCCTCTTCGTAATAATCTGCAGTCTTTGCAATAATATCATCAAGAGTACCAGCTTCTTCACCTACGAATACCATTGAACAGAACATTGTTTCAAATATGTCTGCCTTAAGCATTGCATTAGAGAGCGAACCACCCTGCTTGACTTCATCAACTATTTCAACAAATCTTTCTGATATGTAACTATTTCCAAGAACGGCTGCGGATCTTTCTATACTTTCAACCATTGGAATACCACTTGAGTAAAGTGATGAGAAGGTTCTCGCAAAACGTCCGGTATATACTTTTACGATAAGCTTTCCGATCACCCTTGATTTGATAAGATGCCTGTCAAACTTATATCTTGTCGAAGGATTTTTAAGGAAATATACTGCTCCGCCGACAATTGCCAGTATAATAACAAGAACAATATACCAATAGCCCGTTAAGAAATCGCTAAATGAAAACATTGCCTTAGTCAATGCTGGCATTTTCATATCAACAAACATTTCCTTGAATTTTGGCATAATAAATGTAAATACTCCGATTACTACGAAAATAGCAACAATAAGAAGAATTATAGGATAAATCAAAGCACCTTTGATTTTATTCTTCAGTTTGCTTTCCTTTGCAAAATGCTCACTGAGTCGGTTCATTACAATATCCAATGTACCTGATGTTTCACCGGCAGATATCATACTGATGAAAAATTCAGGGAAGGCTCCGTCCTGAGCTTTAATTGCTTCAGAGAAAGACTGTCCTTTCTGAACATCATCATAGATATTTCTCCATGTGTCATGAGCATATTTGTTTTCCTGCTGGTTATACAGGATATCCAGAGATTTAATAAGAGTCAATCCTGAAGAAAGCATTGAACTCAACTGCCTGCAACAAATGGAAAGCTCTTTTGTCTTAAATTTATGAGCGCCCCTCCTGTTACTTCCGCCAAAACTCATACCTTCTGTTACACTAACACAGAACAGTCCCTTATCAGCTATATAGTTGACAAGTTCCTGAGAATTTTCACACTGATATGAACCCTTAATTGTCTTTCCCGTAAAATCTTTTGCTACATAGGTAAAATTTTTCAAACGCTGCACCTCCAAAGCACTTATCTGGTACAATATTACTATTTTAAGTAAAGAAATTATAACATTTGTTCCTAAATATTTCAATACGTTTTGGGAAAAAAATGAATTCTGTTTATATTTTTGTAACATTTATCAAATATTAAATTACATATTTAGTTAAAAAATATAGCATTAATGTTTTTTCTTCTTATTCTGATTAAAGCAATGTACCAAGACTTTTATGTCACATTTTATTTTAACAACTCATAATATGTAATACCCTCGCAAAAAACAATTAAATTATTAGGACAAGGAGAAATTCTATGGATAATTTTGATGCAGATTTATATAATCTGCTTTTTTCTAATTCATCAAGCAGCCAGAACACTGCTGCTTCACCAATGAGCAATACAGTTCAGAATGCTGACAACTTAAACGCAGTTAACAACATGACTGCACCGGCAACTAACAATTCAATGATAAATCCAGATGTCTCAAATTCAGCTGATAATAAAATGAGAAACGTTGCTGACAAAGGCTCACAACTTCGCCAGCCTAAAACTGCTTTTCCTGCTGAAACGCCCGTTGGTATGGCATACGTACCATATCAGATGTGGGAAAAGACTTATGATAGCAATATAGGGTTTGCAAGAGGAACAGTTTTTCCTTCACTTGACAAGCCGTTTATAGGTGAGGAGGCCGTTCCGTATGAAAGAAAGAGATAACCTTTTAAAAAAAGTTCAGATGTATCAGTTCTGCCTTTTTGATATTCATCTGTACCTCGATTCTCATCCTTTCTGCAAGGATGCGCTCGAATATTATAAAAAATACAACGAATTAAGCAAAGAAGCTATTAAAGAGTATACAGAAAAATATGGCCCTTTAAATCATTCCGATGTTGATGTGTCTCATCACTGGACTTGGGTTGACGGACCTTGGCCATGGGAAATGGAGGATTAATTATGTGGCATTATGACAAGAAACTACAATACCCTGTTAAGATAAAAACACCAAATCCATCAGCTGCTAAGGTTATCATCAGCCAGTTCGGCGGGCCAGACGGTGAGCTCGGCGCTGCAACACGATACCTTAGTCAGAGATTTGCCGCTCCAAACCCACAGGTAAAGGCAATTCTCAACGATATCGGAACATCGTTGTCGCAATGACACTCACACCCCTCTAACCCAGTATCTA
>CALMXN010000240.1 GCA_937871145.1 uncultured Clostridia bacterium | reverse complement strand
TGTCGGTGGTCAAGGTACTGTTCTTGCATCAAAGCTTCTTGCTAAGGCTGCTATGGAATCAGGACTTGAAGTCAGAACAACCGAAACAATAGGTATGGCACAGCGTGGTGGCTCTGTTGTTAGCCACATAAGAATGGGAGAAACCATTGATTCCCCTATCGTTCCACAAAAAAGTGCTGATGTTATTATTGCTTTTGAACCTTCGGAGGCTGTAAGAGTCCTTCCTTACTTAAAGGATAACGGTGCTATGCTGGTATGTGATTCCCCTATAATGCCTGTTACAAGCTCACTGGGTGGCGGTTATTATATTGATGATATAATTAACTTTTTGAAGGATAAAGTTAAAAATCTCACTATTTTCAATGGCGAAAAATTTTTGGAATGTTGCGGTAATGCAAAAGCATTGAATGTTGCTTTGCTCGGTACAGCTGCAAATACAGATGTATTACCTTTCAGTACAGAAATTTTAGAAAATATAATTAAAAAAAGTATTCCTGAAAAGTTCTTAGAGCTGAATATGAAAGCTTATGATTTTGGAAAGAGGTGCACAAATGACAACTGAAGTTTTAAACAGAATTAAAAAATCAATAAGTCATGCAATGAACAGCGAATTTTACAAAGGGCATTTTAAGGGAATTGATGTTTCAAGCATTAATTCACAAGAAGATTTTGAAAAACTCCCATTCTCTGATAAAGGAGTTTTAAGGAACGCTTATCCTCTCGGGCTACAGGCAGTACCAGATGAAAAAATCGTTCGTATTCACTCTTCATCAGGAACAACAGGAACACCTGTTATAATTCCTTATACACAAAAGGATGTTGATGACTGGGCAACAATGTTCAAGAGATGTTACGAAACTGCAGGAATTACAAACACTGACAGAATACATATTACTCCTGGTTATGGTTTGTGGACTGCTGGCATTGGTTTTCAGTTAGGTGCTGAAAAACTTGGAGCTATGACTATTCCAATGGGACCTGGTAATACAGACAAACAGCTAAAAATGATGGAGGATTTAAAATCCTCTGTTATTTGCGCAACATCATCATATGCGCTTTTACTTGCAGAAGAAATTGAAAAACGTGGAATAAAGGATAAAATAGTATTAAAAAAGGCAGTTATAGGTTCAGAACGCTGGGGCGAGAAAATGAGAAAGCGTATCGCCAATGAGCTTGGTGTTCAGCTTTTTGATATTTACGGTCTTACAGAAATATATGGCCCTGGTATCGGAATGAGTTGCCCTTATGAACACGGTATGCATATGTGGACAGATTATATATATTATGAAATAATTGATCCAAAGACAGGTGAGCATGTCAAAAAAGGTGAAGTCGGTGAGCTTGTTATCACTACTCTTGAAAAAGAAGGTGCACCACTTATACGTTATCGTACACACGACCTTACAAGAGAAATTGAGGGCGAATGTGAATGTGGTTTAAAATACCCACGAATAGATACAATTATCGGACGTTCAGATGATATGGTTAAAGTCAAAGGTGCTATTGTGTTCCCTGCCCGTGTTGAAGAAGTTCTTTCAAAAATTGAAGGCGTCAGCAGTGAATATCAGATTATAATTGATCACCTTAACGGAAAAGACATACTATCACTATTCTTTGAAACACCTGTTAACGATGAAAAGGAACGCAAGGAACTTGCTAAACGCGTAGAAAAGGTATTTAAAGAACAGATTAATATTATTCCTGTCACAAAGCCTGTTTCTATCGGTGAATTGCCACGAAGTGAAAAGAAATCAACCAGAATTTTTGATAACAGATATTAATTATAACAGAACATCCTCTATTACA
Source organism: uncultured Clostridia bacterium (assembly GCA_937871145.1). GTDB lineage: Bacteria > Bacillota > Clostridia > Oscillospirales > Ruminococcaceae > SZUA-444. The sequence goes on along the minus strand of CALMXN010000240.1, from coordinate 337 downwards.
GAGGATGTTTTTAATTATGTATTGTATATACTATGGCTAAATGATATAATAACTTTATATTTATGTTTATGAGGTATAAGAATGTTAAACGAATTTTCAAGAACACAATTATTATTTGGCGAAGAAGCAATGAATAAGCTTAAAAAATGTAGAGTAGCTGTTTTCGGTGTTGGTGGAGTCGGTGGATATGTTGTTGAAGCACTTGCAAGAACAGGAATAGGCACTATTGATGTAATTGATAACGATAAGGTTTCCCTTACAAATATAAACAGACAGATTATTGCAACACATAAAACAATAGGACAAGATAAGGTTGATGTTATCGAAGATAGAATAT
>CALMXN010000239.1 GCA_937871145.1 uncultured Clostridia bacterium | reverse complement strand
CAAGTAAAGCATAACGCATTTGCAGAAGAAGTTTTTTCTCTCTGCGGGAAACCTGAACCTGTGTCATAGCAAGCTCCTTTGCAGTTTCTGTCTGCGTTTTATTCGAGAAATATCGCAGATATATAAGCTGTCTGTCCTTTGCATCAAGTGCATGCATGACCTGTTTTAATGATAGCATATCTGATATTTCAATATCAGGTGAGTCGACAGGAATATCAGTTTCTCCCATTGCTTCATCAAGTGTTTCAGTGAGGCTGATTGGTGGGAGGCTGACATTCAATGCCTCAACAACTGCACTCTCATCAAAGCCAACAATTGTACTTAATTCTGCTATTGTTGGTTCCCGACCCTGTGCAATCATAAACTGCTCTCGGGCACGTGTAACCTTCATAGATAGTTCTTTCGTGCTACGACTGACTTTTATAGCTCCTCCATCCCTGAATAGACGCTTTATTTCGCCAAGGATTACTGGAACTGCGTATGTTGAAAACTTAACTCCACGCTCTTCATCAAAGCCTTTCGTAGCCTTGATTAGACCTATACAGCCATCGCCATATAAGTCCTCATATTCAATTCCACGACCTCGGAAACGGTTTGCACAAAGGTGAACCAGCCCGAGATTTTCTTCTATAAAGCTATCCTTATAGTTATTCATCTGCTGCCTTTCTTGACTTGATTTTTTTAGTCAGAATTACAGATGTGCCTTTGCCCACCTTACTTCTGACCGTAAGCTTGTCCATAAAGCTTTCCATTACGGCAAAACCGAGCCCTGCTCTTTCATCCTGTGGAGCTGTTGTGAACAAAGGCTCCATAGCCCTGTTTATGTCAGGAATTCCACAGCCGTAATCTTTAATCTTTATGTATACAATTTTTCCTTCAAGAAGGCGTATTGTAAGGTCAATCTTGCCAACCTCCATGTTATATGCATGAACTATTGAATTCGTAACTGCTTCAGAAACTGCTGTTTTAATGTCCGAAAGCTCGTCCACGCAAGGATCAAATTGAGCAACAGCCCCTGATACTGCTATTCTTGCAAAGCTTTCATTAGCCGATCTGCTTGGGAAAGAAATCTTGATTTCGTTAAGTATTTTCATTTTTAACTACCTGCCTTTATGTTTATTATGTTTGCTATCCTGTCAAGACCGGCAAGACGCATTACTTTTTTTATATGATCAGGTGGATTCTGTATCTGCACAGTTCCACTTAATGATTGCATTATTTTATATCTTCCCATAACCAGCCCTATTCCTGAGCTATCCATAAAAGTTACCGCAGAAAAATCAAGGATTACTTTTTCAGGGCTGAGTCTTTCTATTTCTGAATCGATTTCTGACCTGATACCTTTTGCGGTATGGTGATCAACTTCTCCTGAAATATAGGCTATAATATTTTTTTCTTTAACTTCCAACAAAACAGGCATATTTACCCTCCGTTACTATTTAATTGTTTATATCATATAATATATTATTTAAATAATATGTCGAAACAGGAATTAAAGTAAAAATATTACAATTAGGGCATAAAAAAATACTCTCACAGAAGTGAGAGTATCATTTATTGTTTTTATTCGACAAAAATCTTTCTTGCAACAGATGCAAGGAAAAGTGAACCACATATTACAAGCATTCCGTCATCGTTAACAAGATTAACAGCCTCTTTAACTGCAAGATCAATATCATAAACACTGAAAGCATTCTTCTTAAAAGATTTTATTACTTTTACAAGATCGTCCGCAGACACAGCCCTTGGTGAGAAGCCTTCAACGCAAATAAAATCAGAAACATATGGAACAATCTGCGATATAGATTCCCGGACATTCTTATCCTTAACCATACCAATTATTGCAATGCATTGCTTTTTATTTGATTTCTTAATGATATCTGTCAATGATTTCATTCCCGCCGAATTATGTGCCCCGTCAAGAATAATCAATGGATCTTCCGACAGGACTTCTCCCCTTGCTGGTACTCGGGCATTATTAATACCAAAGTAAATATCATCGTATGAAATAGCAAAACCATTATCACATACAAATTTCATTGCTTCAATAACAGATATAGCATTTATTATCTGATGACGTCCAATCATTTTTAGTGAATAGGAATTCCCATTATAATAAAATTCACTACCAAAAATATCAGATCTGAAAAGATGAATATTTGTAAGCTCTGGTATTACAAATAAAGAATGACACAATTCGCATTCACTTTTCACTATATCAACAACTTCATCAGGGTTATAAGCTGACAAGACGCACGGCGAATGCTTTTTTATTATTCCAGCCTTATGTGAGGCAATTTCTGTTAAAGTTGAGCCAAGAATATTATTGTGGTCGTGAGAAATTGACGTAATAATTGATATAATTGGAGCATTAATAACGTTTGTGCAATCAAGTCGACCGCCAATTCCGGTTTCTAAAACAACAACATCACAACGCATTTTCTTGAAATATATAAATGCTATTGCTGTTGAAATTTCAAACTGTGAGAAGCTTGACTTATACTCAACATTATCAAGAACAGAAATAATATGCTCAGTTATTTCACACAAGATATCCAGATCAATATTATCATTATTAAACCTTATTCTATCCGAATAATGAGTCATATACGGTGAAGTATACATACCCACACGATAGCCAGCATGGATTAATATTTCATTGCACATCTGTGCAACAGAGCCTTTTCCGTTTGTTCCTGCAATATGAATACACTTCAGGTCTTTGTGCGGATTACCAAGCAAGGACAACAACGCTATCATCCTGTTCAGATCAGTAACGGGCTTACCCAGTCTGTCAAAACTCGAAATAAATTCCATCGCCTCATTTATATTCATTCTATCTGACCTCTATTTTTTCAACGCTGCTATACTTTGATCAATCTTTGCCATTTTTTCTTCAGCCTTAGCAAGCTTTGCTTTTTCAGCTTCAATGAGCTGTGCCGGTGCTTTTGCCAGGAAGCCCTGATTATTGAGCTTTCCGGAAAGAAAGTCAACATCCTTTTGAACTGTAGCTTTTTCTTTAGCAAGACGTGCAAGTTCCTTTTCCTTATCAACAAGATCATCAAGTGGAATAAATATTCTTGCGCAGTCTGTTACTACTGTTACTGCATCCGGAATATCAAACTTGTCACTGATTGTTACTTCACTTGCTGATGCAAGTCTTTCAAAGAACATACTGCCATTTTCAAATGCCTGCTTTGATTCAGTTTCAATGAACACTTTTGCCTTAACACTTGGCACGATATTCATTTCAGCACGGCGGTTTCTTATTGCTTTGATAGCAGTAATAATCTTTTCAAAATCAGCTTCTTCTTTTTCAAAGCTTAATTTCTCGTCATATACAGGGAAGTTCTCAAGCATTAGTGGCTTATCTGTATCAGAAAGAGCCTGCCAGATTTCTTCTGTAATAAATGGCATAAACGGATGGAGAAGCTTGAGCATACCCTGCATAACCCATACAAGTACAGCCTGTGCAGTTTCTGCACTCTGTCCGCCAGCAATAATTCTTGGCTTTGTAAGTTCAATGTACCAGTCACAATAGATATCCCAGATGAAATCATAAAGTTTCTGTACAGCGATGCCGATTTCAAAGCTATCAAGGTTTTCATTGACCTCTTTTGCAAGTGTATTGAATTTTGAGATAACCCATTTATCCTCTGTATTGAGGTTTTCAGGGAGACCATTAAGCTTGAAATCTTCAGGAAGGTTCATCATAATGAAACGTGAAGCATTCCATAACTTATTTGCAAAGTTTCTTGAAGATTTCATCTTTTCTTCAGAATAACGCATGTCGTTTCCAGGCGAGTTACCTGTAGCAACAGCAAATCTAAGTGCGTCTGCTCCATAAGTATCAATTACTTCAAGTGGATCAATACCGTTACCCAAGGATTTTGACATTTTTCTGCCCTGTGAATCGCGCATAAGTCCGTGAATAAATACAGTATCAAAAGGAACCTTTCCCATATGCTCAATACCGCTGAACATCATTCTTACAACCCAGAAGAAAATGATATCATAAGCTGTAACAAGTGTGTTTGTCGGATAGAAATATTCAAGATCCTCCGTCTTATCAGGCCAGCCGAGTGTTGAGAAAGGCCATAGTGCTGAACTGAACCAGGTATCAAGAGTATCCTGATCCTGACGCACTTTTGCACCACATTTCGGGCAGTTTTCAACGTGTTCCTTTGAAACTACAATTTCGCCACAAGCGTCACAGTAGTATGCAGGAATCTGATGTCCCCACCAGATCTGACGGGAAATACACCAGTCCTTGATATTTTCAAGCCAGTGGAAATATGTTTTATCAAAACGTTCAGGAACGAACTTTGTTTCACCATTCTTAACAGCATCAATTGCAGGTTTTGCAAGAGATTCCATCTTAACAAACCATTGTGTTGAAACCTTAGGTTCTACTGTTGTCGAACAACGATAGCAGGTTCCTACATTATGCTCGTGATCTTCAACCTTGATAAGGAATCCGCCCTTTTCAAGATCAGCAACGATTGCTTTTCTTGCTTCGTATCTGTCCATACCAGCATAAGCTTTATAATCATCGATGATTTTAGCGTCATCTGTCATTACATTTATAACAGGAAGGTTATGACGAAGACCAACTTCAAAGTCATTAGGATCGTGAGCAGGAGTAATCTTAACAACACCTGTTCCAAAGTCCATTTCAACATAATCATCAGCCACAACAGGAATTTCACGGCCGACAAGTGGAAGGATAAGTGTTTTTCCTACTGCATCCTTGTATCTTTCATCATTAGGGTTTACAGCAACAGCTGTATCACCAAGCAATGTTTCAGGACGAGTTGTTGCAAGCTCAAGATAGCCACTTCCATCCTTGAAAGGATATCTTAAGTGCCAGAAATGGCCTGCCTGATCCTCATATTCAACCTCAGCATCTGAAATTGAAGTCTTGCAGTGAGGGCACCAGCTGATAATTCTCTTACCTCTATATATAAGTCCTTTGTTATAAAGGTTTACAAATACTTCTTTAACGGCTTTATTACAGCCTTCATCCATAGTAAAACGTAGTCTTGACCAGTCACAGGATGAACCGAGCTTTTTAAGCTGTTCTACGATACGTCCGCTGAACTGATCCTTCCATGCCCATGCACGTTCCATAAAAGCTTCTCGTCCGATAGTTTCCTTTGAAGGGATACCTTCTTTACGCATAGTTTCAACAATTCTGGCTTCTGTTGCGATAGCTGCATGATCAGTACCAGGAATCCACAAAGCTGAATATCCGGACATTCTCTTCCATCTGATAAGAACATCCTGGAAAGTTTCATCAAGGGCATGTCCCATATGAAGTTGTCCTGTTATGTTTGGTGGTGGAATAACGATAGTATAAGACGGCTTGGATTTATCGACGGTTGCCTTAAAGCATTCATTGTCCATCCAGTATTTATAGATTTTGTCTTCTACTTCTTTTGGTTCGTAAAGCTTTGAAAGCTCTTTTCTCATTTATGACACTCCTTAGAATTAAAATGCATTACATTAAATTATCTCATAATTAGCCCTTATTGTCAATATTTCAAAAATTATTTAACCAGCATATCGCCTTTCATAACATCAGTTCTTTTAACATTCTGGAGTAAAAGTCCAACGTTGTCACCTGCATTGGCTGTATTCAGTAATTTTCTGAACATTTCTATTCCCGAAATAGTTGTGATCTGCTTTTGATTCCCGCTTCCGTCAAGAACTCTGACACTGTCACCGACTGAGATTGTGCCACATTGAATTTTGCCGACTATGACTGTTCCTCTTCCTGTTATAGTAAAAACATCCTCAATTATTATCTTGAAATCTGCTGAATTGCCATATGACCTATAATTGAAATCTGATTTGTTATTGTAGTTATCAATTTCCTGCTGCAAGTCATTCTTTTTCCTAAAACCAAACATTCTGTCATCTCCTATTTAATATTTTTATCAATAAACCTCCACGGTTTATTCTTCCATTCATCACCTGCATAATCAATACCTACTCGTGGGGCTGTTGTGATTTCAGGCTTATAGCCATCGTCTTCAATCCATATTCTTGCGTTATCAATAAAACTTTCACCATTAAAGCTTTTATCAACGTTTATTGCTTTTGTAAGCTTTGCCGGACCGTTGAACTTTTCACCACAACGGAAAAGCACAGCCTGTGGAGTTCCTTCTTTTTCTGTTACGACATTCATTAGAAAGTGCATTCCATAACAAATATAAACATATATGGTTGCTGGCTTGTCAAACAATATCTTTGTGCGTGGAGTTACGCCCTTGCTTGCGTGGCAAGCCTTATCCTCAATGCCTCTGTATGCTTCTGTCTCAGTAATTCTGACTCTTGTCTGTGTTCCGTCGTCGAGCTGACGGACTATGACCTTTCCCACAAGGTCAGGAGCAACGTCAAGGCAATCTCTGTCAAAAAACTCATAATCAAGCTTCATTTATTTCACCCTTAATTTTTCAATTAATTCAATGTCCGGCGTAACATAGGCTGTCTGATTATTTGTGAAAATTACCATTCCCGGCTTTGCACCAACAGGCTTTTTCACAAACTTAATATAAGCATAATCAACAGGGACCTGTGTTGAGTTTTTTGCCTTGCTATGAAAAGCTGCAATAATGCACGCTTCCTCAATAGTTTTATCAGGTGGGACAGTACCGTTTGTTACAATGATAACGTGTGAGCCGGTTATATTATGTGTATGAAGCCACAAATCCTGCTTCTGTGAGTCTTTTAAGGTTAGCTTGTCATTCTGCTTATTATTCCTACCGACAAGGATAGTGAATCCATCCGAAGATAGAAATTTAATTGGCGGGGTTGCCTTTGGTGGTTTACCCTTATTCTTACTCGACTTGATATAGCCTTGCTCAGCAAGTTCAGCACGAAGCTCTATAATTTCATTATCCATAGTTGC
>CALMXN010000238.1 GCA_937871145.1 uncultured Clostridia bacterium | reverse complement strand
TGCGCCACCATAAGCCTTAACCTGTGCATCAATAGCCTGAGCCTTAGCAAGACCTACGTTTGATTCCTTAGAAGCTTCAGCCTCGCCTTCAAGAGTTACCTTTGAAGCATTAGCCTTTGCAAGAGCAATAATCTGATTTGCTTCCTGTTCAGCTTTACTTGCAAGTGCGGCACCGTTGTTTCCTTCAATAGCAATCTGAATCTTTGATTTTGTCAACAAGCTTTGTTGTGCAGCAACTGCTTCAGCCTCACGGAGAGATTTTTCACTTTCAGCAGCAGATTGCTGTTTCTGATATGTTACTTTCTTTTCTTCAGCTATCTGTCTGTCACGAAGCTGTGTGAGGATATTTTCAATCTGAATATCATCCTTTGGAGATTTTGGAGTTCCGATAAGAACTTCTTCAAGCTGTAAATTATATTTTTGGAACTTTTCTTTCATCTCAACAACAGCACGTTCACGAATTTCGCTACGTTCCTGAATTAATTCAATCAAAGTCTTTGTCTGTGCAACGTCTTTAAAATATGCACTTACAAGTGGGTCAAGGGATTGATTGACAAGCATACTGATGTCACCGAATCTCTGGATTACCCATGGAGCCTGCTTATAATCAATGTGCATAACAACTGAAAGAGGTAATGACGGCTCAAAAGCATCCTTTGTGATAATATCAACTTCAGAAAGGTTCTGGTCGTACTTATGCTCGCCGACTTCAGCTCTGTTCCACTTCAAGATAATATTTGTTGTAGGAACGAGAACGACTTTTCCAGCGTCTGTATTAAAAGCATACTTACCAGGCATTAATGGCTTTTGAAGAACGCCCTTACAACCTGTTTCAACTAATTCGCCGTGCTTGTAATCAGCACCTGTTGTGTCAACTCCTTCTTTTCCGAAGAATGATACAACAACTCCGACAAATCCGATTGGAACAACTGTCTTTGGTCTGAATTCAACAGTTGCAAAAAGTCTGTTTATATAATATGTACCATCAGTCAGCACTTCAAGCTGCTTACCACGGCGGCCACCAAGTTCAATGAATTTTTCAGGATCCTGATAGCTTGAATGTCCCTCACCGACACTTGAAGCAATGATTTCACCCTGCTGAAGTGGCAACCGATCGTGGACTGTGACAATACCCATAATATCGCTCTCTTGACTGCCGTTACCCATTATAACAACTGGGCTGAAAGCATTTCTCTGAATAAGAGTTTTCTGCATGCTTTCCATCTCAAGTCTTTCTTGCTTTGCTCCGTTGTAAATTGCCTTTATTTCATTTGGTGTAATTACAACAAACTGTGCAAGGTTAATTGCATATGTACCTTCTCTGAGGATACCTCTTTGCGGACCTTTTTGACCACCATTTTGTAAAAATCCTCTTATGTCCTGAAAATTATTTGCTTCAATAACAACTTTACCTAATGTTTGAGTTGGGGAAAGAGGCGTACCATCTTTTGCAAATAAATAAGCAATCTGTCCCTGTGGGATTGTTATCAGAGGATATCTGTGAATTCTATACATAAGTGCTGACTTGAAGTGAATACCACCACGAAGAAGGTCAGGTGAATAACCTGCTTCCCCATTAAGAGCAATAATTGAATTCTT
>CALMXN010000237.1 GCA_937871145.1 uncultured Clostridia bacterium | reverse complement strand
TGTATAAAATAAAACTACAAAGGAAAATATATAGAAAAGGAGAATTTATTATGAAAAGCAATTTTATTAAAAACATTGAGCACGAAAAAGTTTTGTCACTTGCTCAGCAGGTTCAGATTCAGGATGGTCAGGTAGTCAGCAAGACACTTGCCCAGAATAAAGCTGTTAGCATTACTATTTTTGCATTTGCACAGAATGAAGAAATCAGTAGTCACGAATCAAAGGGCGATGCTATGGTTACAGTTCTTGAAGGTACAGGGTTATTGACAGTTGGCGGAGTAGAACATATTGTCAATGCGGGTGAAACTCTTATAATGCCTGCGAATATTCCTCATGCTGTTTTTGCAAAGGAATCCTTTAAAATGATGCTAACAGTAGTATTCCCTGAAAATAATTAAGGAGGTAAAAAATGGGAGAAATGTTTTGTTTTCAGTGCCAGCAGACTGCTCACAATTCCGGTTGTGAGGGAAAGGCAGGCGTATGCGGTAAAAAATCTGATACCGCAAATTATCAGGATGAATTAACGGGGGCATTGATTGGTCTTGCAAGAGCTGTAAAATCAGCAAAAGCAACAAAAGCTTCAGACGAACTTATAATGAAGGGCTTGTTTACCACTATCACTAATGTTAACTTCTTCAACGATACATTAAAAAAGCTTATCGATGAAATTAATACTGAAAAAGAAAAAATAGCAAAAGGTATAGACAATTATGATGTGCAGAAAATATGGGATGATGATGAGGATATCCGTTCATTAAAATCACTTATCCTGTTCGGACTTCGTGGAATGGCAGCTTATGCTTTTCACGCATTTGCACTCGGCTACACTGACGACGAGGTTACATCATTCTTCTACGAGGGTATGTACGCTATCGGCGAAGATTATAATATGGAAACACTTCTGCCTCTTGTATTAAAAACCGGTGAAGCAAACTTCAAGTGTATGGCTTTGCTTGATAAAGCTAACACTGAAAGCTATGGCACACCTGTTCCTACTGAAGTACCACTCACAATTGAAAAAGGACCGTTTATCGTTGTCAGCGGTCACGACCTTCACGATTTGAAGCTTTTGCTTGAACAAACAAAAGATAAGGGAATAAATATCTATACTCACTCTGAAATGCTCCCTGCACATGGTTATCCAAAACTAAAAGAATATCCACATCTTAAAGGAAATTTCGGAACAGCTTGGCAGAGCCAGCAATCAGAATTTCATAATATTCCAGCGCCTATTCTTTTCACAACAAACTGCCTGATGCCTGTAAGACAAAGTTATGCTGACAGAGTCTTCACAACATCAGTTGTATCATATCCTGAGCTTGTTCATATCGGCGAAGATAAGGATTTCACTCCTGTAATTGAAAAAGCACTTGAGTGCGGTGGATATGATGAAGATCATCCAATGACAGGAATCAATGGTGGTACTACTGTTACAACAGGTTTCGGACACGGAACTATATTATCTGTTGCAGGAAAAGTTGTTGATCTTGTTAAAACGGGCAAGATTAAACATTTCTTCCTTATCGGTGGATGTGACGGTGCTGCTCCTGGAAGAAGCTATTATACTGAATTTGCAAAGAAAACTCCAATGGATACTATCATTCTCACACTTGCTTGTGGTAAATATCGTATAAATGACTTACAACTTGGTGAAATTGAAGGACTACCAAGAATAATGGATTGTGGACAATGCAATGACGCATACAGTGCAATAAAAGTAGCAGTTGCTCTTGCTGAAGCATTTGAATGTGGAGTCAACGACCTCCCGCTTTCATATATTCTATCATGGTATGAACAGAAAGCTGTTGCTATTCTTCTTACACTTTTATATCTTGGAATCAAGGATATTTATCTCGGCCCGACACTTCCTGCTTTCGTATCACCGAATGTTCTAAACTTCCTTGTAGAAAACTACAATATATCACCTATCAGCACACCTGAGGAAGACCTCAAAAAAATACTTGGTTAAATAATTAAACCGTCTGCAGATTGCAGACGGTTATTTTTATGCAATGACATTTACTCCGGATTTAATAAGTGAGGCTTTCTTATTTTCAAATCTGCTGAATCATATCCATAACGATTATCCTTGCCAACGTATTCTTCCTGCATATCAATAACAAACAGCACTTTCATTTTATCACCTGAATAATTTAAATAGTGACCTTATTATATAAAATTAAAAATGAATTTGCAAGTGCGTTATTCTTAATTGATATGCTTGAAGCTTTTATTGCTGGCAAAATGTATAGATAAACTAAAAGCAGACAATCTTTATGACTTGTCTGCTTTTTTA
>CALMXN010000236.1 GCA_937871145.1 uncultured Clostridia bacterium | reverse complement strand
TCAAAGGACTTGGCGCAACCTGTATATTTATTAATAATGAACCTGATGGAACAAACATCAATAAAGACTGTGGCTCAACCCATATGGAGCAACTTCAGCAGTGTGTTATTGAAAATAAATGTCACGTTGGTCTTGCTTTTGACGGCGATGCAGACAGATGTCTTGCTGTTGATGAAAAGGGAAAGCTTATTGACGGCGACAAGATGATTGCAATTTTTGCACAGTATATGAAAAAGACAGGACAGCTTAACCACAATGCAGCAGTTGTAACAGTAATGTCAAACCTCGGATTTTTCAAGTTTGCAAAGGGCAATAATATTGTTGTCGCTACTGCAAGCGTCGGTGACAGATATGTTCTTGAGGAAATGCTACGTGGTGGATATAACCTCGGTGGTGAACAGTCAGGTCATATTATCTTTTTAAATGAAGCAACAACAGGTGACGGTGAGCTTTCTGGTGTAAAGCTTCTCCATATCCTTGAGCATACTTCACTCCAGCTTTCCGAGCTTGCACAGATTATGCAGGCATACCCACAGGTACTTGAGAATGTAAGAATCAAGCCAGAGCAGAAAGGCTTATGGAAGCAGAACCCTAAGGCTCAGGAAGCTATACAGTTCTTTTCCGATAAGCTCGGCGATGACGGACGTATATTGGTTCGTGAATCGGGTACAGAGCCTTTGATCAGAATAATGCTCGAAGGTAAAATTCAAGGTCAGATTGAAGAATATGCTAAAACAATATCAAGAGTAATTAGAGAAGGATTCCCTGAATGAGAATAGCTGAAAACTGGAAAGACTTTTCAATAATTGATACATCAGATAATGAAAAGCTTGAAAAATGGGGCGACATTGTACTTGTCCGTCCTGACCCACAGATTATATGGAAGAGTGAACACAAATCCCCTTTGTGGAATACTCCTCACGCCAATTATCATCGTTCCAATCAGGGCGGTGGTGCCTGGGAATATAAAAAGAAAATTCCTGAAAGCTGGCTGATTGATTACAGAGGATTAAAGTTCAACATCAAGCCAACCGGCTTTAAGCATACCGGATTATTCCCTGAACAGGCAGTAAACTGGGACTTTATGATGGATAAAATCGAAAAAGCAGGCAGACCTGTCAATGTACTGAACCTTTTTGCATATACAGGTGGAGCAACGCTTGCCTGTGCAAAGGCTGGCGCAAATGTAACTCACGTTGACGCTTCAAAAGGCATGGTAGCCTGGGCAAGAGAAAATGCAGCAAGCTCATCACTTTCTGACCGTCCTGTTAGATGGATAGTTGATGATTGTGAAAAGTTTGTGGCAAGAGAAATCAAGCGTGGGAAGCGCTATGACGCTATCATTATGGATCCGCCTTCTTATGGAAGAGGTCCGAATGGCGAGGTTTGGAAGCTTGAGGACAGTATCTATGACCTTGTAAAGCTTTGCTCCGGTGCTATGACAGACAAACCGCTGTTCTTCCTGCTAAACAGCTATACAACAGGGCTTTCACCATCAGTTATGGCATATCTTCTTGGTGATGTTCTCGGCTCAAAATTTGGTGGAAATGTAACAGCCGATGAAATAGGATTGCCGGTTGAATTAAGTGGTTATGCATTGCCTTGTGGTTCATCTGCAATCTGGCAGGCTTAATAGCCAACTTTTACAGAAAGGCACTTTCAATGGAGAAAATTATTGAAGCGAAAAACGTTTTTTTTAGCTATCAGAATGAAGAAGAAATGGTTTTTGACCCTGTCAATGTTCTTAAGAATGTTTCACTTGATATATATAAGGGCGAATTTGTTGCAATTCTTGGGCATAACGGCTCAGGAAAATCAACAATAGCCAAGCATTTTAATGCTATTTTATTTCCAAAAAGCGGAACAGTAACAGTCAACGGTATGGACACAAAAGACGAAGACAAGCTTTTTGACATTCGTCAGACTGTGGGAATGGTTTTCCAGAACCCAGATAATCAGATTGTCGCAACTATCGTTGAAGAAGATGTTGCTTTCGCTCTTGAAAATCTAGGCGTTCCATCGGCTGAAATCCGTGAGCGTGTTGATGATGCGCTTAAAACAGTTAATATGTATGAATATAAGGATCATGCTCCACACAGACTTTCAGGCGGACAGAAGCAAAGAGTTGCCATAGCGGGAGTAATCGCAATGCGACCTTCCTGTATTGTTCTTGATGAGCCGACAGCAATGCTTGACCCTTTTGGACGTACTGAGGTTTTAAAGACTATAAAATATCTCAATAAGGAGTTTGGGACGACTATTGTCCTGATTACACACTATATGGATGAAGCTGCACAGGCAGACAGAATTATAGTAATGGATAACGGCCGTGTAATAGATAATGATGTTCCAAAAAAGGTTTTCTCACAGGTAGAAAAGCTTAAAAGCGTTGGTCTTGATGTCCCACAGGTAACAGAACTATGTTTTGGACTTCAGCAGAATGGACTTGACATAAGTACGGAAATTATCAGTGAGGACGAATGTGTGGATACTTTGATTACCTTATTAAAGTAATAAGAGGTAATTAATCAAAATCGGGGGATTTATTTTGGCAGTAATTAAAACTGAAGATCTGACCTATGTTTACGGCGAAGGAACGCCTTTCAAGAAAACTGCGGTCGATAAAGTTAATATAGAAATTGAAGAGGGCGAGTTTGTCGGAGTTATCGGTCATACTGGTTCTGGCAAATCGACTCTTATTCAGCATTTCAACGGACTTCTTAAACCAACATCAGGCAAGATTTTTATTGATGGTGAAGATTTATGGGCTGACAAATCAAAGTTAAGACAGACACGTTTTAAGGTCGGACTTGTTTTTCAGTACCCTGAATATCAGCTTTTTGAGGAAACTGTATATAAGGATATCGCATTTGGGCCGAAGAATATGGGATTGTCTGATGATGAAATTGACAAGCGTGTCCGTGAAACTGC
>CALMXN010000235.1 GCA_937871145.1 uncultured Clostridia bacterium | reverse complement strand
AAACACGGTTTACATCCTGACCGAGCTTATGAGCGACGGATATTCCGTCTACTGAATCGCCAGACTCATAAAAATGAACCTCATATTCAAGCTTTTCTGAATCAAGTATTCTCATTGCGTTGGTTTTAGCGTTCTGCATAATTTACCTCTATTTGGCATTTCATAAAATTATAGGGGCAGACTTGCGTCTTCCCCTATTGATTACTTCTTAATATTTGCAAGCATAAGCTTAATTCGATTTTCCTGATTTACTTTTGTTGCACCTGGATCATAGTCAATAGCAACGATATTAGCATCAGGGAAGGATTCCTTAATACGTCTTGCCATACCCTTTGCAACAATATGGTTTGGGAGACAACCAAATGGCTGTGTGCAGATTATATTTTCTGTACCCGTCTGTGCAAGAGCTGCCATTTCAGCAGTAATAAGCCAGCCTTCGCCCATTTTTACACCCTGATGAATGTATTTATCAGCATCATGACGTAAGGTTTCAAAATTATGAGGAGGAATGAATACTCCGTGCTCCTTGATAACCTTAATCATCTGCTTTTGCTTTTTATAAAGAACATCATAACCGATTTTGTTGAAAAAAGTTGCTTTGTTCTTAAAGTCATATAATTTTCCGTCGTTTACTGTATTGATAGCACAATAAAGAACGAAGTCAAGAAGTCCAGGAACAACAGGTTCACAACCTTCTGAAATAAGGAATTCCTCAAGATGATTGTTGGCAAGTGGTGAGTATTTTACATAAATCTCACCGACAATTCCTACACGAGGTTTCCTTTGCTTTGAACGTTCAATCTGTGCAAAGTCATCAAGAATAGCAAGATAGGTTTTCTTAATTGACAGGAATTTATTCCTAGCAATCTTATCGTTAAGAATATTTTCCCACTTTTCGAGGACTTTATCTGTTGCACCCTCAACAAGTTCATACGGCTTGCACTGATTATATAAAAGCATAAGCATATCGCCATATAAAATAGCTAAGATAAGCTTTAATGCAATAGGGACAGTAATAGGCATAGCGCGACCTTTTTCAAGTCCGCTGAAGTTAAGCGAAATAACTGGAACCTGCGGATACTCTGTGCTAAGAGTTTTTCTTAAAAGGTGAATATAGTTTGATGCTCTGCAACCACCACCAGTCTGTGTGATCATAAGGGCAGTTTTATTCACATCATATCTTCCGCTTTTTAAAGCTTCCATAAACTGACCAATTACAAGTAGAGCAGGATAGCAGGTATCGTTGTGGACATTTTTAAGTCCCTCATCAATAACGCTTTTTGTTGATGTCTTAAGGAGCTCCATTTTATATCCATACTGTCTGAAAACAGAAAGTATAAGGCTGAAATGAATAGGAAGCATGTCGGGTACAAGTATTGTGTGTGTTGCCTTCATATCATCAGTAAAGCGTGAAGCTTTTACTCTTGATGAAGACATTGCTGGGTTTTTATCTGGCTGCGACATTTTCTTCCTCCTTCTTGTCCATTGCTGCAACAAGGCTTCTGAGTCTTATCTTTGCCGCACCAAGGTTATTAATCTCATCAATTTTGAGCTGAGTATATAATTTTCCGTTCTGCTCAAGTATAGCTCTTAATTCATCTGTTGTAATAGCATCAATTCCGCAACCGAATGAAACAAGCTGTACCATCTGCATATCAGGATTTTCTATAACGTAATTTGCTGCTCTGTATAATCTTGAATGGTATGTCCATTGATTTAAAATATCAAGCTTTCCGTTGTCTGCAAGTGGTGAAACACTGTCTTCGGTAATAACAGCCATACCAAGTGAAGAAATCAGCTTGTGGATACCGTGATTTATTTCAGGGTCAATATGATATGGACGGCCGGCAAGAACGATGATTTTTCTTCCCTCTTCTCTTGCTTTTGTGATAATCTCCTGAGCCTTATCTTCAATATCCTTTTGATATTTTTCATAAACCTCAAAAGCATTATCAAGTGCAGTTGCCACAGCAGATTTTGAAACACCATACTTCTTTAATGATGCAACAAGTTCCTTAACAACGTGTTTTCTTCTGTTAAGATCAATATATGGAGTGATAAAATTATCATCATTAAGCTTTTTCATATTAGCCTTTAAAAGCTCTGGATAATAAGCAACAACAGGACAGTTAAAGTGGTTGTCACTTTGTCCCTCATTGATATTATAGCTCATACAAGGATAGAATATGAAGTCAACTTTCTTTTCAAATAATGTTTCAATATGACCGTGAACGAGCTTTGCAGGGTAGCATACTGTATCTGATGGAATTGTATGCTGACCTTTATAATAAGTATCCCTTGAGGATTCGTCAGATAATACAACTTCAAAGCCGAGCTCTGTGAACAGTGAATTGAACAAAGGCAATAAGTCATAGTAGCTTAGTACCAATGGAATACCAACCTTTGCTTTTGGCTTTTCAGGTTTAGTATCATTTATCGCAAGGATTTTCTTGTACTTATATTCGTATAGATTAAGGTCAAGAGTTGAATTCTTGATTCCGGCACCCTTTTCGCAACGGTTACCTGAAATAAATCTGTGTCCGTTATTGAATTTAAGTATTGTAAGGCTACAGTTTGCTGTACAGCCCTTACATTGACCGGATGTTGATGTATATGAAAACTCATCAAGTTCTTTACTTGTGATAACATTTGATGTTGTGCCTTTATTTGTGTGTTCTTTTGCATATAGAGCACAACCGAACGCACCCATTAATCCAGCAATTGCAGGGCGGATAACATTCCTTCCTAATTCAAGCTCAAATGAACGCAGAACTGCATCGTTGAGGAAGGTCCCCCCCTGAACAACAATGTTTTTACCGAGTTCTTCAACACTCTTTGCTCTAATAACCTTATATATAGCGTTCTTGATAATACTTCCTGACAGGCCAGCTGAAATATCTTCAACAGAAGCGCCGTCTTTTTGTGCCTGTTTCACAGAGGAGTTCATAAATACAGTACATCTTGAACCTAAGTCAACAGGGTTCTTTGAATAAAGTCCGAGCTTTGCAAAATCAGCAATATCATAACCGAGTGCTGATGCAAATGTCTGAATAAATGAGCCACAGCCCGATGAACAAGCCTCGTTGAGCATAATGCTGTCGATTGCTTTGTTTTTAATTTTAAAGCACTTTATATCCTGTCCGCCGATATCCATAATGAAATCAACATCAGGGCAGAAGTATGAAGCAGCCGTATAGTGAGCAACAGTTTCAACAATACCAAAGTCAAGACGAAGTCCTGCTTTTATCATATCTTCGCCATAACCTGTTACTGCACCTGAAAGGATGTTTGTTCTGTCACCTGCAAGCTCATAAATATCCTGTAATTTCTTTGAAACTATATCAAGAGGTTGTCCCTTATTTGAACAATAGTGATTATACAATAGCTTTCCGTCAGGAGTGATAAGCACAAGCTTTGTTGTGGTTGAGCCTGCATCTATTCCAAGATAAGCATCGCCCTTATAGGTCTGTATATCCTCGTATTTGAGATCAAACTTAGCGTGACGGTCAACAAACTTATGGTATTCTTCCTTAGACTCAAAAAGTCGTTTTCCGTGTGAAACTGTTTCTACTGTTTTGGCTGTGATAATCTTGTCACAGATTTCCTCAATAGTTTCAGGCTCTGAAATCTTTTCAGCGTGAAGAGCGCAACCATATGCCATAAAGCAAGGTGCAAGTTCCGGGAAGATTGAATTTTCTTCATCAAGTCCAAGAGTCCTTACAAAAGCGTTTCCAAGTCCTTTTAAGAATGATAATGGTCCACCGAGGAATAAAACCTTACCCTGAATTTCACGTCCCTGTGCAAGTCCGGAAACTGTCTGGTCAACAACAGCCTGGTAAATTGAAGCTGCGACATCTTCTTTTTTAGCACCCTGATTTAAAAGTGGCTGGATATCGCTCTTTGCGAAAACACCACAGCGGGAAGCGATAGGATATATTTTTTCAGCCTTGAGTGAAAGCTCATCAAGCTGAGTTGGTGTAATTCCAAGCAAGGTTGCCATCTGGTCAATAA
>CALMXN010000234.1 GCA_937871145.1 uncultured Clostridia bacterium | reverse complement strand
TTCATTTGCAAGACAACACAATGCAAGAAATGCACAACTCGTCAGACCAAAAAAATTACCGATGTTATATATATTAGCGCAGACTGTTTTGAAAAAAAGAGTCATAATATATATAAAGAAAACTGCAAGACATAGAAAAATGGTTTTTCTAAAATACGTCGACTTCTGTTGATAATTCATAATGTCACCTCTTCATTAGAATAATAACAGAATTTCTATGATTTTACAAGCAATATGTATTTAAAACATTTTAATACAAAAAATATTAAACATATATAAATTGGTCACTGTATAATTTAGCCTATAATCTTAAACTTTATATATAATTATTATGTATAACTTAAAAATTTCGGCATAATCTTTTGTAAAATCTTGACTTTGATTTTATTTACTCTATAATGTATTTTGGACGAATTTTTAATTTTATTGGAGGAAAACATATGAGAAAAACAAAGATTGTCTGTACAATCGGACCTGCAACTGATAATGAAGATATAATGAGGCAACTTATGCTTGAAGGCATGGATGTTGCTCGTTTTAACTTCTCTCATTCAGACCACGAGGTACACAAAACAAGATTTGAAATAATAGATAAGCTCAGAAAAGAACTTGATCTTCCTATAGCTACAATGCTTGACACAAAAGGCCCGGAAATCAGACTTGGCCTGTTCAAAGACAACAAGCCTGTAATAATAGAAGATGGTGAAACATTCACATTGACAACAGATCAGGTTGAGGGAACAAAAGATATCTCTACAATTACATTCAAAGACCTTCCAAAGGATGTTAAGCCTGGGACAGCAATTCTTATCAATGATGGTGTCATTGAACTTAAATGTAGAAAAATCAACGGAAATGAAATAGCATGTGATATTATTCACGGTGGTACTGTATCAAACAACAAGGGGGTAAATGTCCCTGGAATAAAGCTTTCAATGCCTTATATTTCTGAACGTGATATGGCTGACCTTGAATTCGGTGCAAAAATGCAGTTTGACTTTATTGCTGCTTCATTTGTAAGAACTGCAGCAGATATTATGTACCTGAGAAATATCACAAAGAGTCTTGGCTGGTACAATCCAAGAATTATTGCAAAAATCGAAAATATTGACGGTGTTAACAATATTGATGAAATTCTTGAAGTTGCTGACGGAATAATGATTGCCCGTGGTGATATGGGTGTTGAAATTCCATTTGAACAGATTCCTGCTATTCAAAAGGAGCTTATCCACAAGGCGTATAACGCAGGTAAGCAGGTTATCACAGCAACACAGATGCTTGAATCAATGATGACTAATCCACGTCCGACAAGAGCAGAAATCACTGACGTTGCAAATGCAATTTACGACGGAACAAGTGCTATAATGCTTTCAGGAGAAACAGCAGCCGGAAAATATCCTATTGATACAGTGAAAACTATGTCATTAATAGCAAGAACAACTGAAGAAGACATAAATTATATATCAAGGTTTTCAAAGAGAGATACTGATACAAACACAGATATTACAAATGCTATATCACATGCAACAGTAACAACCGCACATGACCTTAATGCAAACGCAATTATTACTGTAACGAAAACTGGCACTACTGCAAGAATGATTTCAAAGTATCGTCCTAACTGCCCGATTATCGGATGTACAACAGATGAAACCATTTTAAGACAGCTGAATATGTCCTGGGGCATAATTCCTGTTCTTGTTGAAGAAAAGACCAATACTGATGTGCTTTTCAGCCACGCTGTTGAAGCTGCCGTAAAAAAGGGACTTATTAAATTCAATGATCTTGTTGTTATTACTGCTGGTGTTCCTCTTGGAATGTCAGGTACAACAAATCTTCTTAAGGTTGCACACGTAGGTACTGAAGTTTAATTTTAAAAGATCAGCTTTGAGCTGATCTTTTTTTGTGAAATTGCATTTTGAAATTTAAAAGTATATCTTTCTGATTATTAGTAATAATAGTTTTGTCAGAATTATTTTCAACGAATAATTCTATTTTTATTACTATTGATTTGAAAGGTGATTTTATGAAAAAAATTATAGTTTCTATGCTGACATTATTAATGGCTGTTTCATTATTTGCAGGATGCTCAGATGATGATGATTCTTCAAACGACTTAGGAGATAAAGCTGAAAGCCTTATAGACGATACAGGAAGCCTTGTTGATGAAGGTATGGATGATATAAGCAAGGCTGTAGATTAATTATTAAATAAAAAAAGTCAGCAATAAAGCTGACTTTTTTTATTATTTTATATCTTCAATTTTAATTCCGGTGTAGTAATAAGAAAGAAGCTTATCATAGGTTGAACCGCTTTTTGCCATTGCATTTGCTCCATACTGAGAAAATCCGACTCCGTGACCGACACCTTTTGATACAATGGTAAAAGTATCATCCTTAAAGCTGATTTCGAAATTGCAGGAACGCAGAGAAAGAATACTTTTCAGGTCAGAACCCTTAATTGTCTTATCCCCTGCTGTCAATGTCAGTACTGTTCCCGATTCAGATTTATCACCGACTTTTAGCCATTGTGATTTATCCTCACCGAGCTTTATATCCTTATAATCCTGTTTTAGTCTTGTTGAAATTTCTTCTGCTGAAAATGTCTTTGTTTCTGAAAAGCCTTTTTCTTTTGTTTCTCCATCACTTTTTACCGGCTGAAGGTATGGCAAGTCAGTACCCCACGCATTTTTTGCGGACTCTGTCATTCCACCTGACATTGAGTGAAATGCCGGACTGATAAGGCTTCCGTTATATGTCACGACTTTTTTCATTACTTCATCAACAGCTTCAGATATTTTCTTCAAATTTGTGTTGTATTCATCACCATACAAAGATTTTGCCTGCTCAGCATTGAAGTACGCCTGATACATATTGAAATTATTTGAAAAATCCGCACCCATTAAATCAGGGAGTGAGTTCTGAACAACAGTTTCGTGCTGTCTTAAAATATATGTATGTGCTATTATTGCCTGTGACTTCAAAGCTTCTTTTTCAAAATTTGCAGGCATCTGTGCAAAAACCGCACCGATTACATAATCACGTGGCTTGATTTCAAATATTGTATTTGTTTTGGTGTCAAGCATTTTGTACACTTCTGGCTCCTTGAGTGCTTCAACCCTGACATCTTTTTTTATAATTTTACTACTGCTGTCATCCTTTGTCTGAGCTGGTTTTTTGTATAATGCTACTGCTGGAATAGCAAGAAGCATTACTCCGAACACAAGAATAATTGAAATAAGATTTTTCATTTTAACTTTTCCTTTCTTTTTATGGAATTCATAACCTGTCCAATATCATTTTATTCATAAAGATTTTTTTATATTCCAATTAATCCAAAACTAAGGGCGAAAATGACAACTTGACAGATTTTCTGATATAGTTTAAAATTAATATTACTATTCTATAAGGAGATGATAAAGTGCAGAACCACATCCAAAACGAAACTAAATCAGAATTATATGACCAGTTCATAAACAATAATTCAATAAATCCCGATCTGTTCGACAAGTACAACGTTAAAAGAGGTTTGAGAAATGCTGACGGAACAGGTGTTATGGCAGGTATTACAAATATTTGTAACGTGCATGGTTATATAGTAAATGAAGGTGAAAAACAGCCTATTGACGGGGAACTGATCTACAGAGGATACAATATCAATGATCTTGTTTCAAATGTTTATGCGGAAAAACGTTTTGGCTTTGAAGAAATTATTTATCTTCTTCTTATGGGCGAACTCCCGACAAAAGATAAGCTTGACGAATTTATTGAATATTTGAACGATTCCAGGGAACTACCTGAGCGTTTTTTTGAAGATGTTATTCTTAAATCACCTTCAAGTAATATAATGAACAACCTTGCTCGTAGTGTGCTTGCTCTATATACATATGACGAAGCACCTGAAAATCTTACACCTGAAAGAGAATTGCAGATTGCTATTTCACTTATTTCAAGGTTGCCTGTTATAATGGTAGGTGCTTATCAGGTTAAAAAACGTCATTTTGATCAGAAGAGTATGGTAGTTCATCAATTAAGGACTGGCGAGAGCATTGCTGAATCAATTCTTTCAACTCTCCGCTCTAACAGAAAATATACTCCTGAAGAGGCTCATCTTCTTGACCTTATGCTTATGCTTCATGCTGAGCACGGTGGCGGAAACAACTCAACCTTTACCTGTCGTGTTCTTACTTCATCAGGTACAGATCCATATTCAGCTTACGCTGCTGCAATCGGCTCACTCAAAGGTCCAAAGCACGGTGGCGCTAATATGAAGGTTATGGAAATGCTTGAGTATATCAAGGAAAACGTCAGCAACTGGTCAGACGAAATGGAAGTTGCTGATTATATGAGAAAGCTCCTAAACAAGGAAGCCGGCGATAAATCTGGACTAATTTATGGTATGGGTCACGCTGTTTATACAATTTCAGACCCAAGAGCTGTAATCCTTAAAAAGCACGCTATGGAAATGGCTGAAAACTCAGAATATGAGGCCGAATTCAAGCTTCTCCAGACTGTTGAAAAGCTAACACCTGAACTTTTTGCTGAAGTTAAAGGTGATAGCAAAACCGTTTGTGCAAACGTTGATATGTATTCAGGTCTTGTATATAAAATGCTTGGTATCCCAAGTGACTTATTCACACCGCTTTTTGCAGTATCAAGAATGCCTGGCTGGTGTGCTCACAGATTTGAGGAAATCGTTACCGGAAAGAGAATTATTCGTCCTGCATACAAGTCAGTTATGAAGCCAAGGAAATATATTGCACTTGATGAAAGATAGTATATATTAAAACATTTTGTAAATAAATAAAAGCTGGCATTGATTACTCAATGTCAGCTTTTTTATGCTTTTTCATATTACAGCTTGGGCATATTCCTTGTTTTGTAAGATAGGTTTCTCCCCAGCTATACATTTTTTCAAGTACGGGTATCATACTATTACCGAATTCAGTTAATTTATATTCAACTTTTGGCGGTACAACCGGATAAACTGTCCTTATGATGAGATTGTCTTTTTCAAGCTCTCGAAGCTGTTGAGTAAGCATTTTTGGTGTCGCATCTGGAACAAGCCTTTGCAACTCACCGAATCTTAAAATATTATCAATAAGATGCCATAAAATCAATGCCTTGTATTTTCCGCCGATGAGATCAAGGGTTGCCTCAACAGGACAGTTATATTTATCATTCATAAAACTACCCCCATAGTTACTTTTTATATAGTATATACCAATAAAGTACGTACTTTTATTTTTTATATTAACTGTTATAATAATAACATAGATATATTTATTTATCAAGCGAAAGGAGTATCTATGAAAACTATTTTTAATATAAGTGGAATGACCTGTGCGGCATGCTCAAGGGCAGTAGAAAGGGTTACCGGCAAGCTTGACGGAGTATCGCAAGTAAGCGTAAACCTTGCCACAGAAAAGCTGACGATCATATATGATGAAAAGGCAACTTCCATACAAGACATAATAAAAGCTGTCACAAAAGTAGGTTATGGTGCAAGCGTACCTGATGATACAAAGCCTGTTGAAAAGGAAGATACCTCAGGCAATCTGAAAAAAAGATTTATTTTTTCTGCTGTTTTCACATTACCGCTTTTGTATATTTCAATGGGACATATGATAGGGCTGCCTTTACCTAAGGTTATCTCACCTTCTCATAATCCTCTGGTTTTTGCCCTTATACAATTATTACTCACACTACCTGTAGTTATACTCGGGCATAAATTCTACACAATAGGATTTAGGTCGCTATTCAAGGGAAGTCCTAATATGGATTCACTTATTGCGATAGGAACAGGTTCAGCTATTTTATATAGCTTATATGCAATAAGTAAAATTATTAATGGGAATACCCATTATGTACATCAATTATATTTTGAATCAGCAGCAACAATTATAACGCTGATTACTCTTGGAAAATTTCTTGAAAACATTTCAAAAGGAAAAACAAGTGAAGCAATAAAAAAACTCATAGGACTTCGCCCGAATGTTGCATTAATTATCAGGGACGGAAATGAAATCACTGTTGATATTGATAAAGTAAAAGTCGGCGATATAGTTATTGTAAAGCCAGGCGAGAAGGTTCCTGTTGACGGTGTTATCATTGAGGGAACGACTTCTGTCGATGAATCAATGCTGACGGGAGAAAGTATTCCTGTTGAGAAAAAAGCAAGTGATAGCATAATCGGCGCCAGCATTAACAAAAACGGATATGTTAAATACAAGGCGACAAAGGTTGGCGACGATACTGCCCTTGCACAGATAATAAGGCTTGTTGAAGAAGCGCAAGGCTCAAAAGCACCTATTGCAAAGCTTGCTGATAAAATATCTGGTGTGTTTGTTCCTGTGGTAATGGCACTTGCTGTTTTATCGGCACTGGCTTGGCTCATCAGTGGGCAAAGCGTGATATTCGCACTCACTATATTTATTTCAGTCCTTGTAATTGCCTGTCCTTGTGCATTAGGACTTGCCACTCCGACAGCTATTATGGTTGGAACGGGAAAAGGCGCAGAAAACGGAATTCTCATTAAAAATGGTGAAGCGCTTGAAACAGCACATAAAATTAACATCGTAGTTTTTGATAAGACAGGAACAATCACCGAAGGCAAGCCGAAGGTTACTGATATTATTTCAAACGAAGACTACGATGAAAATTATCTTATAAAAATAGTTGCGTCAGGCGAAAAGGCCTCCGAGCACCCTCTCGGTGAGGCTATTATAAACAAAGCACAGGAAAATGATTCTGCACTTTTTGAAGTAAGCAATTTTGAATCAATCACTGGTCAGGGCATAAAATTTTC
The DNA here is from genome assembly GCA_937871145.1 of uncultured Clostridia bacterium. Taxonomy (GTDB): domain Bacteria; phylum Bacillota; class Clostridia; order Oscillospirales; family Ruminococcaceae; genus SZUA-444. Next base: position 1,467 of record CALMXN010000234.1, on the reverse strand, counting down.
AGCAGATGAAAAGACAGTTTTGTTCGGTAATAATCTTTTAATGAAGAATAATAACATTGATACTGATTCTCTCGACAGCACTGCTGAAAGCCTTTCAAAGCAAGGTAAAACGCCAATGTATGTTTGCATTGATAATAAGCTTTGCGGGCTTATTGCTGTGGCTGATACTGTTAAGGAAAGCAGTGCCAAAGCTATTAAAGAGCTCCACAGTATGGGTATTAAAACAGCAATGATAACAGGTGACAATCAGAATACTGCTGATGCTATTGCAAGTCAGGTCGGCATTGACGTTGTGCTTGCTGAAGTATTACCGCACGAAAAGTCAGAAAAGGTCAAAAAGCTCCAGTCAGATGGAAATATTGTTGCAATGGTAGGTGACGGAATAAACGATTCCCCTGCACTTGCACAGGCTGATGTCGGTATTGCAATAGGCTCGGGCACTGATGTTGCTATTGAATCTGCTGATATAGTTCTTATGAAAAGTGACCTGATGGACGTTCCAGCAGCGATTAAACTAAGCAAGAGTACAATTAAAAATATAAAAGAAAATCTATTCTGGGCATTTGGTTATAATACTATTGGAATACCTGTTGCAATGGGAATATTATATCTTTTCGGCGGACCGCTAATGAATCCAATGATTGCTGGCGCAGCAATGAGCTTAAGCTCGGTTTCTGTTGTTACAAATGCGTTAAGACTTAAAACATTTTCACCGGATAAATAATGAAAGGATGATAATATGAAAAAGGAAATTAGAATTGAAGGAATGAGCTGTCACAACTGTGTCAGACACGTTAAAGAGGCTTTGGCTGTCATTGATGGGGTAACCTCTGTTGATGTTAATCTTGACGAGGGGCGAGCAATAATTGAATGCGGAAACATCAAGGATGACTACATTAAAAATGAGATTGAAGACCTTGGCTATCAGGTTGTTTCAATCGAAAGCTATTAACTTTAATGATTACGGGCAGGAAAATTCCTGCCCGTTTTTATTGTTTTTAGATTGATTTTATAGTATAATTAATCTATCAATTCAGGGAGATAGATTAAATGAACAGAAAAGAAATCGCAGAAATAAGAAAAAATTTCAAGGATGAAAGTGGCTTTTTTACAATAAATCAGGTGTTGCTGTCATTTGTTGACGCTGAAAAAAATATTACCTGTAAAAGTCACAAATTATATAGTATTATGTCAGGTAGTGAGGGTGAGCTGATAAGAGAAACACTAAAAAAAGTCCTTGGTGGAAGCATTGGTAAGACATTGCTTGAATATCAGTTCCCGAATGTTGAATATGAAGAAGACGGTGCACAGAATGTTCTGTATAAGACATTGAAAAGTAAGCTACTTGACGATGAGCAGATTGACAACTATTTAAAAAGAATAGTTTCAAACATTGAATTTACATCAACTTTTGCTATAATTACAGGACACTGTACATACAGCCTTAAATCAAAGGACAAGAATGAC
>CALMXN010000233.1 GCA_937871145.1 uncultured Clostridia bacterium | reverse complement strand
CGTACAAGCGGCACTTCAACCATTATCAAGCTGAAAGAGCTTGAGGATTTTTCATACTCATCAAAGGGTGCATATTGTAACGGCTGTACCGCACATTGTAACCTTACGGTTATTTCATTCAACGATGGACATAAGTTCATTTCGGGCAATCGCTGTGAACGTGGTGCCGGCTTGAAGAAAAATGAAGAAATTCCTTGTCTTTATGAATATAAATATGCCCGCCTGTTGTCAGTGCTTGACGAAAAGCCTGAAAAGCCTATCGCTAAGGTTGGCTTACCTTTAAGTCTTGGATTTTATGAGCAATTGCCGCTATGGCATAAGCTTCTGACAGAGCTTGGTTTTGAAGTGGTCGTTTCAGATGAATCCTCACGTGACATTTACTATAAGGGACAGCATACAATTCCGTCGGATACGGTCTGCTATCCTGCAAAGCTTGCTCACGGACACATTGAAAGCTTACTTGAAAAAGGCGTTGACTTCATATACTATCCTTGTGAAAGCTATAATTTAGACGAAGGACAAAGCGATAATCACTATAACTGTCCTGTTGTTGCATATTATCCAGAGCTTTTAAAGGCAAATATTCCACAGCTTAATGATGACAATTTCCTGCACCCATATATTGATATTAACCTGCAAAAGCACGCTGTTTCTGCAATTACAAAGTCACTTGAAAAATATAAGGTGAATAAAAAAGACGTTGCTTCAGCCTTGGACAAAGCTTATATTGCTTTATCAGACTATCAGGTTGATTTGATTAAAAAATCAGACGAAATTATCGCTGCTGCGCGTAAGGACGGCAGGCAAATCATAGTATTAGCAGGTCGTCCATACCACATTGATCCTGAAATTAACCATGGTATTCACAAGCTTATTACCTCTTTAGGTATGGCTGTAATCACCGAGGACAGTGTTGCACACCTTGGAAGTACTCCGAAGCTTGATGTTCTGAACCAGTGGACTTATCACGCAAGGCTTTATAAAGCGGCACAATACGTTACTACTCAGCCTGATATGCAGTTGGTTCAGCTTGTTTCGTTCGGCTGTGGTATCGACGCTATCACTACCGACGAGGTACGCTCAATTCTTGAGGCTGGAAACAAGCTTTATACACAGCTCAAAATTGACGAGATAAACAATCTCGGTGCGGCAAAAATTCGCTTGAGAAGTTTGGCTGCCGCTATTGAGGAAAAACAGTCTATAACAGAAAACGCCAAATAATTAGAACTGGAGGGTTACTTTTTTGCAGATTGCTCGTTTTACCCCCGAAATGAAAAAAACACATACCATTCTTGTACCTGATATGCTCCCTATCCATTTCAATTTGATTTTGAGCATTTTTCGTCAGTATGGTTATCATACGGAGCTTCTTCAAACCTCCACTAGAAAAGTTATTGACGAGGGCTTGAAGAATGTTCATAACGACACTTGTTATCCTGCTCTTCTGGTTATCGGGCAATTCATGGATGCTTTGAAAAGCGGCAAATATAATCCTGATACAACTGCTCTTTTACTCTCACAAACAGGCGGCGGGTGCAGAGCGTCGAATTACATTCATTTGCTTAGAAAGGCTTTGAGCGAAAATTTCCCTCAAGTACCTGTTATTTCTCTTAATTTCAGTGGCTTAGAAAAGGGGAGCGGTTTTGTTTTGACCGTCCCGATGATGATTAAGCTTGTTTTCGCTGTGCTTTATGGTGACATGCTGATGCTTTTGTTTAACCAATGCAAGCCATATGAGCTTGAGCCTAATTCAACTGATAAGATTTTGGCAAGCTGGCAAAAGAAAATTTCTAGCGAGTTTGAAAAGAATAATTTCTTCTCCACCTCCAAGACTTATAAGGAAATTCTTGATGATTTTGCAGCTATTCCTCGTTCAAAGGTTCAAAAACCGAGAGTGGGTATTGTCGGTGAAATTTATGTTAAATATTCTCCCCTTGCAAACAACCACCTTGAAGAATTCCTAATTTCAGAGGGGTGCGAACCTGTTGTTCCGGGGTTACTTGATTTCTGTATGTACTGTGCAATCAACAACGTAAATGACGGAAAGCTTTATGACTTCAAGAACAAGACAACTTTCTTTAATAAAATCGGCTATGATTTTTTCTATTCCAAGCAGAAGCAAATGATTTCCGCTGTGAAAAAGCATGGCGTTTTCAATACTCCGCATGATTTTGAACATCTTCGGCACAACGCCGACAAGTACATTCACCAAGGCGTAAAAATGGGTGAGGGCTGGCTTATTCCTGCTGAAATGGCGGCACTTGCAGAGACTGGAACGGAGAATATCATTTGTACTCAACCTTTTGGATGTCTCCCTAACCATATTGTTGCTAAAGGTATGTCGAGAGTTATTAAAGAGGCTTTCCCTATTGCTAATATTGTTGCTATTGATTATGACCCTGGTGCTACTAAGGTTAATCAGGAAAATCGCATTAAATTAATGCTTGCAAATATTAAGAATCGAAATAAATAAGTAAAAGAGGTCGCTTTAAAAGCGGCTATCCATAAAGAAGTTTTGACCTAAACACAATTTAACTGGCAAATAAAGCGATTATGGATAACATCACCCCTGTATTTTAAATACAGGGGTGAATTGTTTTAACCTGCTATTAAATGTTCGCTATTTTGACTTGCGCCTTATTTTCATGATTATTAGTTCCACCCTCAAATATTACAGCTTCTTTCATTTTGAATAAAAGCACATTTTCTTCCTCGAAATATTCGCCTTGGATTTTATAACGCTCATTATCTTTCCAGCTGCTCATGATGTGGCGTATTTCAGATATAATATCACAGCCATATATACCAAAAGTTCTATATTTTTTCTTTGGATTAATCATTACGGTATCAGAACCTTTGTCATTTACACCTTGAACGGCGATACGCTTTCCTTTGGTATCAATCATAAAACGAACATATTTCGGAGCTTTTAGCTGAGTATAGCACATACTGCTAAACATTATATTTTTCTCATTGATTGTTAGTGTTGGAGCGAAATTCGCATGCCCTGTTGGTTGATACGAAATTACCTCAAAATCCTTAAAATTAAACATTATTATTCCTCACTTTCAAAATTTATGTCCTGATATTTTTTCAGAACAGTATGAATGTCGTATGCATCCCATTTGGGATTTAAGATAAGAAATCCGTCCAGTATGCCACCATGAACATACTTAGGACGGATTTTTCGTTTTGGCGGACCGTCACGATTTTTTGCAAATCGTCGGAACTTCAGCATTTCCTGCACCGTAAGCCAATCTTCTCTTGAAATAATCGCAGGATGATGGTTAATCATGCGGTATTGCTTTTCCTGTCCGGTATTTTTAACACATTTATGCGAAAGGCAGTCAATTGTGACTGTTTTTTGCATTAGAACATCGCCGCAGTATCGTTCATTGTGTAAAATGCTCCGCACAACACTTGACGACCAGATTTCTTTACCTTTTACAGTAAGCACATGATTGTCAGTTAACATCTCTGCTATCTGTCTTGCTGAATATCCATCAAGAAATTTTTCATAGATAAATCGGATGATGACCGCTTCTTCTTCAACAATAACCATGTTTTTAGCTTCATCCGTATCATAACCGAGCAAAAAATAAGTCGGACACAACGGAAGTCCATTTGCGAACCGTTGGTGTACCGACCATTTTATACTTTCAGATTTTGCTTCTGATTCCCCTTGAGCCACACAGCTAAGGACTGTAATTATCATTTCAGCACCCTTGTCAAGAGTATTAAGGCATTCAGTTTCAAATTGTATCCCAATCGGAGAAGAAAAATTTTTAAGCTCCCGCATATAGCGAAGAGTATCCAGAGTATTTCTAGCAAAACGGCTGATGCTTTTTGTTATGATTAAATCAATTTTTCCGTCACGGCAATCTTCAATCATCTGACGGAACTGAACTCGTTTTTTCGTAGATGTACCCGAAAGACCTTCGTCTGCATAAACTCCAACAAAAATCCAGTTTGGATTGTTCTGTATGTATTCCGTATAATACTGAATTTGAAGCTGATAACTACCTGCTTGTGCCTCATTATCAGTGCTTACTCGGCAGTATGCTGCAACATGGAGCTTCTCAGGTATAGCTGGAATTATATCACGCTTTGCAGGTATTACCTCAACATTGCTGTTTTCAGAATAAGCATTGACAATGCGATCTTTGGCAGCTTTTGTTCGTTTAGAGCGTTCGGATTTACTGAGATTTCTGTTGATGTTTTTGAGATTGTTTTCATTGTCCATTTCTATCACCCCCTTTCGGCGGTGAAAAATCAGTATTTTTGTGAAAATGGTAGTTGCATTTCATCTCCCGTCAAAATAGCTCCTCAAATCTATTGCACTTAACTTGAATAGAATTTTCTCTGCCACCACCTACAGAAATTCGGAAAGCTTTTTCACCTTTTATTCTGCTTATTGTAATAGAAGTCTTTTCACGAGAGAGTATGTCCTGTATTTGTGATTTATCAAGAATTGCTAATTGGCTTTTATCCAATTCTGACGAACCACATACTAAAGCTAATAAAAGATTTTTGCCTTCATCTATGTATTTCTGAAGTTCTGCCTTATCATCTGAAATAGCAAAAATCCAACTGCTGTAATCAGGCTTTTTTGTGTCCTGTTTATTTGCTCTGTATTTTATGAATAGTCGGCACTCGGATTTATCCGTTGTAAAATCATAAACCTGTCTGTCATCGCCGTTTTCAACCAATGCAGGCATTACGCCGTTGTGAAAAAGCATTGATAACACAGCACCGTAATAAAAATCAGCCACTTTTATTTTTGACATAATCTTCGTCCTCCTCAAAATATAAATATTTCGTCTATTTCTTTCATAAGTCTGTCCGTTTCGGTAAGTGCAACAATGATTTTCTGATAATGAAGAATATCCTCATCAGAAAGATTTCTGCCCTTACGGTCTTTAAGCCATTTCTGTGCAGGTTGATAACCGCCGATATAGAAGTTCCAAGCCAAATCTGAAACACCGTCAAAATACTGCTCATTGTTAATATATACCCGATTATCTTTACGGTTTAGCTTAACAACTTCATTTGTTCCTGTGACAGGATATGTTGTAATAAGAGTATCAAACAGCGGTGATTCCATGATGTGAAGTTTTCTGATTTCTCCGCCAAGTTTGACCATCTTCCAGAACATTTCCTTGTCTGTCGGATAAGGCACACGAGGAAAATCAATTTTCAAAAATTCCTTATAGGTTTCTCTGTATTTTGGTGAATGAAGAACAGCATATATGTAGTCAAGCAAGTCAATCGGTGCAAAGCTTTCCGTTACGCCTCCGTCGCTGTCAGGTGCAAAGGGTAATC
>CALMXN010000232.1 GCA_937871145.1 uncultured Clostridia bacterium | reverse complement strand
AAACCTTTTATATCAACTGAAAAAGTATCTGTTGCTATAATCTTGTCACCTAAGCCAAGTCCGACAAGAATTTCAGTATTAGACGGTGATGTTGAAATTATTTTGTTAATATTATCAGGAATTTTATATCCCGTACCGTTTCTGTCTTTAACGGTTGTTACAGCAGCATTGCTGTTAGCTTTTGATGAACTGTCATCATTGTTCTTTCCGCAGGCTGTTGCTGTAAAAAGCATAGTAACTGCTAATGCGAGGGTTAAAAGTTTTTTCATATGTCTACTCCTTAAAAAAATTAGACACCTTAAAGATTTTTAAGGTGTCTGGCTGTATTATTCAAGGCAACACAATAAGTGCAATGATTATTGTATTATCCCAAACAAACCACATCCCCCATTTCCTGTGGGGTCATAGCTCACACAACTTAATGCTGTGAATTACAGGCAGGTCTTCCGACTCAGACATACGCTTTACTCCGTCTTCCCTTTAAGTGACATAATGGAGCAAGCTGTTCTTTACGGCGACAGGATCGTTCAGGATTTTCACCCGATTCCCTATTCTCGCAAACTGCGCACCTCTATTCGATTGTTTATATTCTTTTAATTTAGTTTTTCTTATTTTAACACATATAAGAAAATTTAGCAATAGTATTCTAAATGTGCTTTATTGCAAGACAACATCTGTTTGAAAAGTTCAGTTGCCTTATTTATATCAAGTGTCATCAATGAATCATTCAGGAAAGCATTAAAAGCAGAATCAAGATCCTTTGCAAGTACAGCATCAACAAGCATATTGTTGTTTGCAACAAGACGGCCTATGAGGACAAGTATATCCTCAGGTACTGCTCCCGCAAAAACAGGTTTGACATTGTTCTTACTGATAAAAGCATTAGTTTCAACAACTGCACCCAATGGAATATTAGGGATCTGACCGATATTCTGCATTACGACATTGGTTATAACATTACAGTGCCCTAATATAGCTTTTATCTGTGCAATACAATCAGTTCCCGACCAGTTAAGATGTAAGCTTTCATCACCGTTAATGAGCTTTCTTGCTCTTGTTATCTTTTCAGCTTTATATTTTCGCATAAAGGCTGTTGTCGTCATTCCGACCTTCCAGTGAAGGGCATTCCTTGGGCTTGACAGATACCACGGTGGACAGCTGTCAGCAAGATACCTGTCGCTTGATGCTGCTATAACACCATAGCGCAGGAACATATCAAATTTTACTTTATGAGCACAGGCATACGGATTATTCCTGTAGTCAAGCTTTTTCTTTTCATAACCATTGTCAGCATATTTTCTTGCGTTTGTGTCATATATATTAAACAGGTTGTCACCGTTGTACAATGCTTCATTAATCCAGCAGAATTTATTTATTCCTATAACATTTGTTTTAATTTCACGACGGGAAATATTATCAACATTCAAGTACTCTTCGGTAAAATCAGCGATAATATCCTGAGTCTGGAATATATCGTTTGAGCAACCGAAAGCTTTTATTTTCGGGAATGTCATATACAAGGTTTTAAGGCAGGCTGACATAGGCTCGCTCATTG
>CALMXN010000231.1 GCA_937871145.1 uncultured Clostridia bacterium | reverse complement strand
GGTTCATAATCTTTAAAAGGCGTTCCGTCTGCATAACCAATTACAGAATCGTTCCCTTGCTGTATAACTTCATATTTGCCATTATCAATTGGTTCAGCAAGATAAGGTTTAAACGGGTGTACTTTTAAAATCTCCCCCAACTTCCGCTGTTCCCAAGCGTCAGTAAACCCTTTAAATCGCACCTGTGGTACATTGTGATTTTTACTCATCAGAATAACCCCTCCAATGCTTTCATAAGCTCGGCAAGTTCAGCTTGTGCCTGTTCATCATCAGCAGTCAGCTCAGCAAACTGAGAAAGAAGCTCATTCTGTGCGTTCTTTATTTCCTTATCCTCCAAAAGCAATTCATTTGCTATATCAGAAAGTCTGATTTCTTCTTCCTGTTCAAAAGTATCTACATAACGGGGAATATTGAGATTGTAGTCATTCGCCTTGATTTCTTCATAGCTTGCAAGGTGACATTCCTTGTCAACGTCCTTGCGGTCGGTGTAAAGCTGAATAATATGGTCGATGTTCTCATCAGTCAGTTTATTTTGATTCTTGCCCTTGACAAACTGGCTTGACGCGTCTATAAAGAGGATATCACGACCGTCACGGTTCTTTTTGAGTGCAATAATTGTTGTCGGAATTGAAGTATTGTAAAATAAATTTGAAGGAAGTCCTATAACAGCATATATTGCGCCGCTGTCAACAAGCTTCTGTCGGATTTTACCCTCAGCAGCACCTCTGAACAGTACACCGTGAGGAAGAACGATAGCCATTGTACCGGTATTCTTCAGGTGATAAAAACCGTGCAGCAGAAATGCATAATCCGCCTTAGATTTTGGAGCAAGCACACCGTAATCCGAGAAACGTGAATCGTTTAAAAAGCCTTGTGCCGCTGACCAGTTTGCCGAGTATGGAGGGTTCATCAGCACCATATCAAAGTCAGTTTCTTCGTCTGTTGGCCAGTCTGCATCAAGCGTATCAGCGTTTCTGAGATTCTGATTTTCAGGATCTACACCGTGCAGAAACATATTCATTCTTGCAAGATTGTATGTCGTTGTAGAAAGCTCCTGACCAAAATAGCGGATATAGTCAGGCTTGTTTGAGTATTTTTTTGCATTTAAGAGCAGAGAGCCCGAACCCATAGCAGCGTCATATACAAGAAGCCCCTGCTTGTTTTCCTGTTCTTGAATAGCTACACGGGTTAGAATATGAGATACTCCTTGCGGTGTATAGAATTCTCCTGCTTTTTTTCCTGTTTCACTCGCAAACTGACCGATAAGATATTCATAAGCATCGCCAAGCACATCCCCCTCGTGATTCAGGAGATTTGCTTCATTGATTTTCTTTACAACCTCGGCAATTGTGCTTGACTGTTTCTGTTCACCTGCACCGAGTCTTGTTGAATAAAGGTCAACATCTGCAAACAAATTTGCAAATATGCTATCAGACTGCTCAACACTATTAAAGGCTTTTTGCAAGACCTCACGCTGAAATGCGTTATTGTTAGCAGCCTCAGCAATTTTTGTATAAGTAAGTTCAGGCGGAATTGTATAATGATAACTTTCTTTAATGTCCTCCAGCAGATCCTCTGCATCGTCGGTAGTATAAATATCCTCATAGGCTTTTTGAGCAACCGTCATATTTTCAGGAGTTTCGTTGTTTACAAGGTCATAAACGTGCGTTAAGAATGTATCCGAGAGATATTTATAAAATACGATACCTAAAAGATAATTTTTGTACTCGTTGGCATCCATTTTACCACGAAGTATGTCTGCACCCTCCCAAAGAACGCTCAAAAGGTCTTTGCTGTTTTCATTTTCTGCCATTGTGATTTCCTCCTAAAATATGTTGAAAATATAATCCGCATACATTATATCATAGTCCGGTGTATCATTTTCAGGATAACGACTACTGTTTTTGATTAAACTTGCACTGAATTATATCGTGAATATAAAGATACACTAATTATACTACAAAACGCCGATTTTTACAAGATTAAATCCGAATTTTTACAGCAAAATCGCTAATAAATATCATTTTCATTTATTTATTTTAGATGCCTGTGATAAAATAGCTTGGGAACAGCGTGAGTTGGGGGAGGTAACAAATTCATATTCTGGTGGAACTCCTTCAGTAGGAAACCTTGAATATTATGATGGAAATATTCCGTTTATTAGGTCGGGTGAAATTAATAGTAGCTTTACCGAATTATTTATATCAGAAAAAGGCTTAAACAATTCTTCTGCAAAGCTTGTAAATATAGGAGATATCCTTTATGCATTATATGGTGCTACAAGTGGAGAAGTAGGTATATCACAGCTTAAAGGTGCGATAAATCAAGCGATTTTAGCTATTCAACCGAAAGAAAACTATAATACACAATTTATTATGCAATGGTTGAGAAAATCAAAAGGAAGTATAGTTGATACTTATCTTCAAGGAGGTCAAGGGAACCTTTCTGGAACAATAGTCAAAGGGTTGGAAATTCAAACACCAGCACTTGCCGAACAAGCCCAAATCGGCACATTTTTCAAGCACATCGACAACCTTATCACCCTTCATCAGCGTAAGTGCGACACATTGCAAAAACTCAAAAAATCCATGCTTCAAAAAATGTTCCCACAAAACGATAAATCGGTTCCGGAGTTTCGCTTTGAGGGATTTACTGACGCTTGGGAACAGCGTGAGTTGGGGGAGATAGGTGAAATCATTACTGGCTCTACGCCATCAACACAACATCTTGAGTATTATTCTAATGATGGCATTCCGTGGGTAACACCCACAGATATATCAGAAAACATAACATATAATACCGAAAGAAAACTAAGTAAATTAGGACAATCAGTTGGTAGAGTTGTCCCTGAAAAAACAATCTTAGTAACCTGTATTGCAAGCATTGGAAAGAACACAATGCTCGGCAAAATGGGAAGTTTTAATCAACAGATTAACGGATTAGTTCCAAACGAATCAAAATACAACCCATATTTTCTTTTTACTGAAAGTGCTTTGTGGTCCGCTACTATGAAAAGGTCGGCTTCGGCTGGAACAATGCAGATTGTCAATAGAACAGAGTTTTCCAAACTGAAAACCTTTGTACCTAATTTACTTGAACAAACCCAAATCGGCTCATATTTCCGCAACCTCGACAACCTTATTACCCTTCATCAGCGTAAGTGCGACACATTGCAAAAACTCAAAAAATCCATGCTTC
>CALMXN010000230.1 GCA_937871145.1 uncultured Clostridia bacterium | reverse complement strand
TTTTGATATGAGTATGTCATACCTCACTTATATATAATCAAGAAATATACATAAGCTTAGTCTGGATATTAGTTGTACTTGAATCAATCCTTATAATCATAATCTGATTTGCAGACAAAGACAGTTTTATTGTTCTGTTCGGATTTTCAAGATCACTTTTTGACAATGTTGTTGCACCTGAAATGCTAAGATAGCCTTTGAAAAAGCTATACATTTCATTAAGTTTATCCTGACTATATACTCCTCTTTTTGCATTGGTAGATACATTGTTCTGACAATACAGCGTCTTGGATGGATCAACCTGAACTGCTCCATTAACTGTTTTTACATATACATTTGAATCTGTATGAGTGCCGAGATTTGCCTCATTGAACACTATTACACCATAATCAAAATCATCTTTTGTTGCAGCAGATACAAAAGTGGCTGATAATATCATCAGCATAAATGATGTCAGTATCAGAATTATTGATATTTTCTTCATTAAAGCCTCCTAAAAAAACATATACGTTCTTCTCATATGAACTCACTTTAATATATGTATTCAGAAAGCTGTTTGCTTATTATTTTTTATTATCCAATAATAATAAGTTATTTGTTTAATTGAACAGGCATTTACACAAAAAAAATCCAGCCATTAAAGGCTGGATTTTATTTTTGTTATTTGTAGAGGCCTCTCTTAACATATGAAGTATGAAGAATTTCGTGAGCCTTGTGTGAACCTGGCTTTTCGAGATATTCGTCATAAAGCTTGATTATGCTTGGATTTGTATGTGATTTTCTGAATGGCATACTTGCATCAAGGTTGTAAAGAACGCTTGCACGCAATGCTCTGATATCAGTTGTATTACGAACTGAAGCAGGCTGTTGTGGTTGTCCACCACCGTTTACACATCCACCTGGGCAACCCATGATTTCAATGAAGTGGTAGAATTCTTCACCGTTCTTAACCTTATTGAGCAATTCCTTAGCATTAGCAAGACCTGAAGCAACTGCAACCTTAATATCCATACCAGCAACATTATAAGTCTTTGTCTTGATACCTGCTGTACCACGAACGTCAACAAAGTCAACTGAAGGAAGTTCTTCACCTGTTAATGTTTCAACAGCTGTACGGAGAGCAGCCTCCATAACGCCACCTGTTGCACCGAAGATAACAGCAGCACCGGTTGATTCACCAAGTGGGTTATCAAATGTTTCTTCAGGGAGGTCATTGAACTTAAGACCAGTCTGTCTGATCATTCTTGCAAGCTCTCTTGTTGTGATCGAGATATCAACATCAGGAACTCCTGCTGCATCTTCATCATCACGGCCGATTTCAAACTTCTTAGCTGTACAAGGCATTACTGAAACCATTACAATGTCCTTAGGGTCAATTCCCATTTTTTCAGCGTAATATGTTTTAGCAATAGCACCAAACATCTGCATTGGTGACTTACAGCTTGAAAGATTTTCTGTCATATCAGGGAAGTAATGCTCACAGTATTTAATCCATCCAGGTGAGCAAGATGTGATAAGTGGAAGCTTTCCGCCATTCTTAACTCTGTCGAGGAATTCTGTTGCTTCTTCCATAATTGTAAGGTCAGCAGCAAAATCAGTATCGAAAACTTTAGCAAAACCAATTCTGCGGAGAGCAGCAACCATTTTGCCTTCACCGTTTGTGCCGATTGCATTGCCGAATTCTTCAGCAATAGCAGCACGAACTGCTGGAGCAGTCTGAACAATAACGTGCTTTGATGAATCTGCAAGTGCAGCCCAAACATCAGCAGTATTGTCTTTTTCAGAAATAGCACCAGTTGGACATACAGCAATACACTGTCCGCAGGATACACAGCTTGTTTCACCAAGACCATATTCAAAAGCAGAACCGATGTTTGTATTAAATCCTCTTTCGTTAGCACCGATTACGCCGATACCCTGTACCTTTGAACATACAGCAGTACAACGACGGCAAACGATACATTTACTGTTGTCTCTATACATATGAGCAGCAGAATTATCAATTTCATATTTATTTCTGCTTCCGTCATATAAGCCTTCATCATCAACTCTGAATTCCTTACATAACCTCTGAAGTTCACAGTCGCCTGATCTTACGCAGGAGAGGCAAGCTCTCTTATGTGTTGAAAGAATAAGCTGAAGTGTCTGCTTTCTTGATTCGAGAACTCTTGGTGTGTTTGTGAAGATTTCCATTCCTTCAAATATAGGATAAACGCATGAAGCAACAAGGCTTCTTGCACCCTTAACTTCAACAACGCAGATACGGCATGCACCGATTTCGTTGATATCCTTTAAGTAGCAAAGGGTTGGAATTTCAGCGCCTGCAAATCTTGCAGCCTCAAGGATTGTAGAACCCTTAGGAGCAGAAACTGCAACACCGTTTATTTTGATATTAACATTTTCCATTATTCAGTTTCCTCCCTTTACTTTTTTGATATTGCGCCGAACTTACATTTTTCCATACAAGCTCCGCACTTAACACATTTTGATTTATCGATTACATGTGGATTCTTAACTGTACCAGTGATAGCACCAGCTGGACATACTCTTGAACATAATGTACATCCACGGCACTTTGCAGGATCAATTTCATAAGAAAGGAGATCCTTACATACACCAGCAGGACATCTCTTGTCAACAACGTGAGCAAGATATTCGTCCTTAAAGTACTTTAATGTTGAAAGAACTGGGTTTGGAGCAGTCTGTCCAAGTCCGCAGAGTGCATTGTCTTTAATGTAGTAGCAAAGCTTTTCGAGCTTATCAAGATCTTCAAGTGTTCCCTGTCCCTTTGTGATCTTATCAAGAATTTCATACATTCTCTTTGTACCAACACGACAAGGTGTACATTTACCACATGATTCATCAACTGTGAACTCGAGGAAGAACTTAGCAATATCAACCATACAGTTGTCTTCGTCCATTACGATAAGTCCGCCTGAACCCATCATTGAACCGATTGAGATAAGATTATCGTAGTCAATCTTAATATCAAAATGTTCAGTAGGGATACATCCACCTGAAGGTCCACCAGTCTGAGCAGCCTTAAATTTCTTTCCGTTAGGGATACCGCCACCGATTTCCTCAATTACTTCACGAAGAGTTGTTCCCATAGGAACTTCAACAAGACCTGTATGCTTGATTTTTCCGCCGAGAGCAAATACTTTTGTTCCCTTTGATCTTTCAGTACCCATTGAAGCGAACCATTCAGCACCATTATTGATAATCTGTGGAATATTAGCATAAGTTTCAACGTTGTTAAGGATTGTTGGCTTACCGAACAAGCCCTTTTCAGCAGGGAACGGAGGACGTGGACGAGGTTCACCACGGTTACCTTCGATTGAAGTCATAAGAGCTGTTTCCTCACCACAAACGAATGCACCGGCACCAAGTCTTAAACCGATATCAAAGCTGAAGTCTGTTCCGAAGATATTGTTACCGAGAAGTCCGTATTCACGAGCCTGGCCGATAGCAATTTCAAGACGCTTAACAGCGATAGGATATTCAGCACGAACATATATATAACCCTGTGAAGCACCGATTGCATAACCTGCAATAGCCATAGCTTCGAGAACAACATGTGGGTCACCTTCAAGAACTGAACGGTCCATAAATGCACCTGGGTCACCTTCGTCGGCGTTACAGCAGACATATTTCTGTCCACCCTTAATCAGGTCCTTGGCAAGCTGCCATTTACGACCTGTTGGGAATCCACCGCCTCCACGGCCACGAAGTCCTGAATCAAGAATACACTTGATTACATCATCAGGTGTCATCTCTGTAAGAACTTTTCCAAGAGCTGTATAACCATTCAAAGCAATATATTCATCAATATTTTCAGGATTGATTACACCACAGTTTCTCAAAGCAACACGTTTTTGCTTTCTGTAGAAGTCTGTGTCGTTAAGTGATTTGATTCCGTTTTCAGCCAATGTTTCATCATAAACAAGGCGTGATACTATTCTGCCCTTTAACAAGTGCTCTGATACGATTTCAGGAATATCTTCATCCTTAACCATTGAATAGAAGGTTCCTTCTGGGTAAATAATCATAATTGGTCCTAAAGCACAAAGGCCGAAGCATCCTGTCTTTACAACCTGAACTTCAGAGGAAAGACCGTTCTTGTCAATTTCACTCTGGAGTCTGTCAATAATTTTCTGGCTTCCGGAAGAAGTACAACCTGTTCCACCACAAACCAATACGTGTGAACGATACATTCTGTAATCCTCCCCTATTTCTGTATTGTATATTTGCTGACAATCTGACCTCTGATAAGGTGCTGTTCAACAACTTCTTTAGCTTTTTCTGCATCCATTTTTACATATGTAACTTTATCTTTGCCTGGTTCCATTATTTCAACGATAGGTTCATACATACAAAGACCTATACAACCTGTCTGTGTTACCATAACATTTTTCAAGCCTTTTTCCTGAACTGCGTCAGAAAAAGCAGTAAGAACTGGTCTTGCTCCAGCAGCAATTCCGCAGGTTGCCATACCAACTACGACACGGGTTACATTTTCATCTTCAGCACGAAGACCAACCTGACCCTGCATTCTGTCACGGATTGCTTTTAATTCTTCAAGTGATTTCATTGTATTCCTCCTGTAAAATATTTCAGCTTAAATTGCTGATCCATTATCGACTTCTTTTTTGTTCTCTTTCAGAAATTCCTTTATATATTCCGAAACCTCTGGACTATTGAAAGGAACATCACCGAGAATTTCACGGAATTCTCTTGTGTCAAGTGTAAACTTCCTGTCATCAATCTGATATTCATACACAAAGTCAAGCGTTGGATTCATTGTTATAATAGTATGTATAGTAGATGTCATATCACCAAGTGGCATTCTGTCAATGTGTGATAATCCAAATACTGCAGTAACTGTTGTGCCCTTTCCGACCTGTGAAGCTATATTAAAGCTCCCACCTGTGCTTTCAGCAGCAAACTTGAAAAACGGAATTCCAAGTCCGACCTTTCGTGTCGTTCTTGTTGTAAAGAACGGATCTTCAACATTTTCAAGCTGCTTGTCTGTCATCCCACAACCGTTATCTTCAATTATTACTTCAAGGGAATCCTTTTTTGTATCCGCTTTGACTGAAATCCTTGTCAGAGAAGCATTTGCTCTGACTGAATTCTGTGCAACATCAAGAATATTCAGTGAAATTTCTGTCATCATAAATTAATCGTTATATTTGTCCAGTATATTCTGAACCTGATCAACAGTAAGTCTTCCGTAAACATCATCATTAACTGTCATAACAGGAGCAAGTCCGCAAGCACCGATGCAACGGCATGCTTCAAGTGAG
The DNA here is from genome assembly GCA_937871145.1 of uncultured Clostridia bacterium. Taxonomy (GTDB): domain Bacteria; phylum Bacillota; class Clostridia; order Oscillospirales; family Ruminococcaceae; genus SZUA-444. Next base: position 539 of record CALMXN010000230.1, on the reverse strand, counting down.
AACTTACCGTCAGCTGTACATTCGCCGCCCTTAATACCAAGCTTTTGAATAAGCTTATCATAGATGTCGCCTGATCCTTTTACATAGCATGCAGTACCAAGACATACTGAAATCTTATACTTTCCTTTTGGCATTAATGAGAACTGTGAGTAGAAAGTAACAACACCATAGATTTTCTCAAGCGGAATATCCATTTCTGTTGCAACAATCTTCTGTACTTCGATAGGAAGATAGCCGTAAATATCCTGTGCTTTTTGAAGAACAGGCATTAATGCGCCTTTTTCATCCTTGTTGTCGGCAATAACTTTTCTTAATTCTGCCTCTTGCTCGGGTGTACCATTAAATGGTACGGTAACTTTAGAACCCATATAGAACCTCCTTGATAAATTGTCATATTCGACTATTAATAAATAGCGTTGCCCCAATTTAGACACAAGAAAATTATATCATATTATTGTTAAAAAATCTACAAAAATTTTTTCCATAGTAACATTATATATATTGTATAAGTTGCACAAAAAGTTTTTGGCATACGATTA
>CALMXN010000229.1 GCA_937871145.1 uncultured Clostridia bacterium | reverse complement strand
GAAATCAATACAATTCTTGCTGGAACACAGAAACCTGAAATTGATGAGAAGTACAAGGAAGTTAAGGGTTCTCTGAAATTAATGGACGAGCTTGCAAAAATTCTTAAGAGAAACAAAAAGCTTCGTGGTGCTCCCGAACTTGAAACTTCAGAGAGCAAGCTAATTATAAATGATGATGACTTCTGCATTGATGTTATTCCACGTTCTCGCGGAATAAGTGAAGAAATTATTGAAGACTTTATGCTTATGGCTAATGAATCTGCTGCTAAGCTTGCAAGAGAAAATGAACTGCCTTTCGTATATCGTATTCATGAAGATCCAGGCGTTGAAAAGATAAATACTCTTGAAGAAACATTAAAGTTACTTGGTATAGCATTCCCACCGCACAAGAATGTCAAGCCAAAGCATCTGGCACAGATTGTTGATTCAGTAAAAGGCACTGACCTTGAAATGGTAGTAAACAACCTTGTACTTCGTTCAATGGCAAAGGCAAAATATTCACCTGACCCTGTTGGCCACTTCGGACTTGTTCTTGCTGACTATGCACATTTTACTTCTCCAATCAGACGTTATCCTGACCTTTCAATCCACAGAATAATGAGTGACTATATTACTGGCACTGCACACGCTGAAATTATGAAGCGTTATCAGAAGTTTGTTTATCATTCATCACAGGCAAGCACTGAGGCCGAATTAACTTCAATGAAGGTTGAACGTGACTGTGAGGATTGCTATAAGGCTGAATTTATGAAGGCTCACATTGGTGAAGAATATGACGGAAGAATAGTTTCTGTTTTGGAATTCGGCTTCTTTGTTGAACTTGAAAGCACTTGTGAAGGTATGGTTGCTGTTGAGGAATTACCGAGCGGTGAGTATGTATATGACGGCTCAATGAAGCTCACAAACAATGTTACTCAGCAGGCTTACCGAGTAGGCGATAAGATAAAGATAAAGGTTGCACGAGCAGATGTAAGCTCAGGTAAGGTTGATTTTAGTCTTGCAGAATAGATATTACGCTTCTGATTTATTTCAGAAGCGTTTTTTATTTTAAAATTATGGATTAACTATTGCATTTTTCTATATAAAATGCTAAAATCATAGTATATTTCAGCACAAATAATGTTACGGGGAGGAAATTATGAAATACGGTTATTTTGATCTTAATAACAAAGAATATGTTATTGACAAGCCAAATACTCCTGCACCTTGGGTAAACTATCTTGGTTCTCCTGAGTACGGTGCAATTATTTCAAATAACGCAGCAGGTTACAGCTTTGTTAAATCAGGCGCAAACGGAAGAATCACTCGTTTTAAATTTAATACAGAAATGGCATTACCAGGACGCTACATTTATTTTAAAGACTTAGATGAAAACGATTACTGGTCTGCTTCCTGGCAGCCTGTTGGTAAATCACTTGATAATTATAAGACAGTATGCCGACATGGTACAGGCTATACTGTTATTACAACTGATTACTCAAAGATAAGCAGCGAAACAACCTATTATGTTCCAGACAACAAGGCTTACGAGGTTTGGAGATGTAAGGTTACAAACAACGATAGCAAGGCAAGAAAGCTTTCAATGTTTGGTTTCATTGAATTCACTAATGACTGCAACTATGAGCAGGATCAGGTTAATCTTCAATACACATTATTTATAACAAGAACAAGCTTTGAGGGTAACAGAATTGTTGAGCATATCAATGAGAACTCTGGAAGAGATGAGACTGGTTCAAATCACGCTGAGCGTTTCTTCGGAGTGATTGGTGCTGATGTTGCAAGCTATAACGGAAGCTTTAAATCATTCATTGGCGAATATAGATCCTATTCTAACCCAATCGCTGTTGAAAAGGGAAAATGTGACAATGAGCTTAACTTCAACTCAAATTGCTGTGGTGCTTTACAGTCATACATTGACCTTCAACCTGGTGAAACAAAGGAAATTATTTATATTCTCGGAATGAACAACGTAGCAGAATCTGCTGAAATTCTTAAAGAATATGAAAAACCTGGTATTGTTGACAAGGAAGTTAATGAACTCAAGAACTTCTGGCATACAAAGCTTTCTGCATTCTCTGTTGAAACTCCAAGTGAAGAATTCAACAACATGATTAATGTATGGAACGCTTATCAGTGCTTTATTACATTCATCTGGTCAAGAGCTGCTTCATTCATTTATTGCGGACTCAGAAACGGATTTGGATATCGTGATACTGTTCAGGATATTCAGGGTATTATTCACCTTGATCCTGATATGGCACTTGAAAAAATTCGCTTTATGCTTTCAGCGCAGGTTGATAATGGTGCTGGACTTCCACTCGTTAAGTTTGACCATAAGGCTGGTTTTGAGGATACACCTGATGATGATTCATATGTAAGAGCAACAGGACATCCATCATACAGAGCTGACGATGCATTATGGCTCTTCCCTACTATTGTTAAATATATTGGTGAAAGCGGAAACAAGGAATTCCTGGATGAAGAAATTGTTTTTGCTAACGGTGGAACTGCTACAGTTTATGAACACCTAAAGAGAGCAATTCAATTCTCACTTAATAATATGGGTGACCACAACATGCCTGCTGGTCTTCACGCTGACTGGAATGACTGCTTAAGGCTTGGTAAAAAGGGTGAATCAACATTCGTTGCATTCCAGCTTTACTATGCAATGAGCATTATCAAGAAAATGGCTGAAGAGAAGGGTGACAAGGAATATACTGCTTTTGTTATTGAAGCACAGAAAAATCTTGGTGCTTCACTCGAAACATGCTGGGATGAAGACAGATTTATCCGTGGTATCAGAGAAGATGGTAATATTGTTGGTGCAAAGAAAGACCCTGAAGCTAACATGTGGCTCAATCCACAGAGCTGGAGCGTAATTTCTGGTTTTGCTGACAAGGATATCGGTGAAAAAGCAATGGGAAGCGTTGACAGAATACTTAATACAAAATATGGCGCAAAGCTTCTTGATCCACCTTACAGAGATCACTATTTTGACGGTGCATTGATGCACATATTCAATCCTGATACAAAGGAAAACGGCGGTATCTTCTCACAGTCACAGGGCTGGGCTATACTTGCTGAATCATTACTTGGTCACGGTGACAAAGCATTCCAGTATTTTATGGAAACTTCACCTGCTGCAATGAACAACGATGCTGAAGTTCGTGTTATTGAACCTTATGCACACGGACAGTTCGTTGAAAGTAAAGCTTCACCTTATGAAGGACGTGCTCACGTGCACTGGCTCACAGGTACTGCTTCAACAGTAATGGTTGGTTGTATTGAGGGTATCCTTGGTATGAGACCAAACGCTGAAGGACTTGTTATTGATCCTTCAATACCTTCTGATTGGAACAGTATTAAAATCAACAAAGTATTCAGAGGTAAACAGCTCTCGATCATTATCAACAATCCTGATAAGGTACAGAGTGGCGTTAAGATTATTTCAATTAACGGAAATGTAATTGACGGTAACTTTATTGCAAATAAGGATCTTAAGGAAATCAATGATATTATTGTTACATTAGGCTAAAAAATAAAGGTCGTACAGAAATGTACGACCTTTATTATTTGTTTTGTTAACGATAAAGGAATGAGAAATAATCTTTCTCGCAATCTTCATCCTTAATAACTGAATGCTTTTCTTTAGCCCAGTCCGGGAACTTATATTCAATCTTATTGTTTCCAACCCATTTTACAGTAGGGAGTGCTTTATCGCCACGAGATTTTTTAAATGCAACAATTTTTGTTCTTCCCTTTTCACATAAAGAGAACAGCCCAAAATTCTTATCGTGATTATTAGGAACAACCACTATCTGAATTTCGCCATTTAATCTGTTGTCAATATCAACGATATAAAAACGATATTTCTTATCAGCGGAAACTGTATTTTCAAGGAGCGGTGACAATTGTTTTTCAGTATATAGCTTTGAGAGTTCACCACTCTTAATACTTGACTTTGTAAGTTCTCTTCCACCAATTTTATCGCCGAAAAAGCTGTTTATCAGAATGAATACAACTATTCCAAGAACGTACAGGAGGAGATATGCTGTACCAATAATCGTCTTTTTTGTTTCACTTCCTTTTGAAGTGAAGAGAGTTGCTACTGAAACAAGGAATACTGGAATAATAATCAGATAATTCCCGAATGCAAAAAGCACAATTGCAAATGCAACTAACAGAAAGAATAACGATACTATCGAAGACATCCTGCTGCTTCTTGCCATATACATCAATGCAAACATTCCAGCATTAAATAACACATATAGAATACCAAAAATTATTTTGTTGCTAATAACAAGCTCATACATAAAAGTATTATAAGCTAATGATACCAAAAAAAGCATATAAAGCACAGAAGAAAAAGGAAGTATGGTTTTTACCCAATTCTTCTTTAAAGTTTTGTTCATTTATTTCACCTCTTACCTAATCTATTTTATACTAATTATGTTAAAAAAGCAAGTAGAAATTATGATACAAATTGTCGAACAAAAGGAAAAGCGGGGCAGTAAATCTGCCTCGCTTTAATGTTAATCAATTATTGTTGAATATTTAGCAATAACATCAGCAACATATTGTGATGGTAAATGCTCATATCTCAGCATATCAAATGTAAAACTACCTCTGCCCTGTGTAATCTGTCTCAGTAGCATTGTGAAGTCCTGCATTTC
>CALMXN010000228.1 GCA_937871145.1 uncultured Clostridia bacterium | reverse complement strand
ACAAGCAGAATGGAAAACTACTTTCTTTATAATTGTAGATAACAAACTGAATCGCTTATTATGGTTAGGTTTTTTAAGTTGACTTATCACATGGAAAATTTTATAATATTTATATCTAGAAAATTTTGTACCCTGTGCGTCAAGTGTATGGCTCATTGCCCGTATACGGGGAAATACATTGGAGATAAATAACTTACAAAAATATCAACGTAGGGAGGACAAATTAATGGGGATTTCCTGGAGTGCAATGCGTAAGGTTTTAGAGAAAGATAATATCTGTGAATCATTGAAAGGGCGTATACAGTACTTTTCAACCCGATATCATAAAATGCACGACCAGGAAGGCCGTGTTGCTATAAGACTTGATGGGAAGGAAATCTATAAATCGTGTTATTATGACTGGGTAGATAAACTTTATGAGGGTATGCACATTTATTATGATTCCGATATAGAAGATATGAGTTGTTTAGAATTTGATGAAGCTTTTCGGAATAAAACACAGGATTTTAAAGGATTTGACAGAATAAATTTTTACGATGCGTTCTATATCTATCAGAACAGTAGTATAGATGACAGTTTGAAATCCGCCAACCCTATTACCCGTCTTTTTGCTATTATGGATAAAAGAGTGGGGAAAAGGCGTTTGCAGAACATTATACCTGAAACTAAAAATCAACCTGAATGGTTGCAGGTATTCTATCTGTTACGCTTAGAGGCAGATGGAGTTATTAAAAGTGATTATCAACAAAAAAGAGCTAACTGATTTCAGTTAGCTCTTTTTATATGCCACCAGCGGCTCGCCGGTTATTCCCACTCGATAGTTGCTGGTGGTTTTGTGGTTATGTCATAAACTATTCTGTTTATTGACTTGACTTCATTAATGATTCTTACTGAAATCTTCTCAAGAATCTCATAAGGAATTTTTGCAAAGTCAGCAGTCATAAAGTCAGTTGTTGTAACGCCACGGAGCGCAAGTGTGTAGTCATAGGTTCTTCCGTCGCCCATAACGCCAACAGAACGCATTGATGTAAGAACAGCAAAGTACTGATTAATGCTTCTGTCAAGACCAGCAACAGCAATTTCTTCACGGAAGATAAGGTCAGCATCCTGCAATATGAGGAGTTTTTCGTCAGTGATTTCACCGATAATTCTTATAGCAAGTCCAGGACCAGGGAATGGCTGACGCCATACAAGCTTGTCTGAAAGTCCAAGCTCAATGCCAAGCTTTCTTGTTTCGTCCTTGAATAATAATCTGAGTGGCTCAATGATTTCCTTGAAATCAACAAAGTCAGGGAGTCCGCCAACATTGTGGTGTGACTTGATGACAGCAGCGTCACCAGTACCTGACTCGATAATGTCAGGGTAAATTGTTCCCTGTGCAAGGTAGTCAACCTTGCCGATTTTTTTAGCTTCGACTTCAAAAACTCTGATGAATTCTTCACCGATGATTTTTCTTTTTGTTTCAGGATCTGAAATGCCCTCAAGACGAGCCATAAATCTTTCCTTCGCATTGACTCTGATAAGGTTGATGTCCCAGTCCTTGAAGGCTTCTTCAACTTCATCGCCTTCATTTTTTCTCATAAATCCGTGATCAACGAAAATGCAAGTGAGCTGATTTCCTATTGCCTTAGCAAGAAGAGCAGCGCATACTGAGCTGTCAACTCCACCTGAAAGTGCAAGAAGAACCTTTCCGTCGCCGACTTTTTCTTTAATAGTATTAATAGCTGTTTCAGCATAGTTTCCCATTGTCCAGTCACCACTGCAGCCACAAACATTGTACAAGAAGTTGTGGAGCATTTTCACGCCGTTTTCTGTGTGGTTAACTTCAGGGTGGAACTGAACGCCGTAGAATTTACGCTTTTCATCTGAAATAGCAACATTAGGGCAAGCCTCTGAATGAGCAGTAAGCTTAAAGCCGTCAGGAACTTTTTCCATGTAATCACCGTGGCTCATCCACGAAATACCCTTTTCATTCAAGCCTTCAAAAAGCTTGCAGGTTGTATCATAAAATGTTTCAGTCTTTCCGTATTCACGAGCAGTTGCCTCAGAAGCCGGAACGACCTTTCCACCAAGATGATAAGCCATAAGCTGACAGCCATAGCATATTCCCAGAATAGGAATATTAAGTTCAAAGATTTCCTTGCTTATATTAGGGGAAGTTTCAAGATAAACACTGTTAGGACCACCTGTAAAGATAATTCCGACAGGATTTAGTTTTTTAATTTCATCCATAGTGATTTTATAGGAACGCACTTCACAATATACGCCACATTCACGGACACGTCGTGCAATAAGCTGATTATACTGTCCGCCAAAATCAACAATCAAAACAAACTGATGAGCCATACAAATAAAAATCCTTTCATTTAAAAGCAATTATATAGTCTGATTTATATTTTTTGCTGTAATATTTATTATATTAATCAATTTATATATTATCATAAAATATGACTGTTTGCAACATATAGGCTGACAAATCTGTTAAAATCAGAATGATGTTTTCGGTAAATAGTAATAGATTTTTTTAATAAGTAATGCAACAAGTTTTTTAATTATACTTAATCCTGACGGAGTAATAAGAAGATTGCTAA
>CALMXN010000227.1 GCA_937871145.1 uncultured Clostridia bacterium | reverse complement strand
CCGCCCAGCTCAGCCGACTCGATCTCTGAATTTGAATATCTTGTAGGTTCAGAGGAAACCTCAAAAGTAACATTTAAAGATTCTGTTGGAATTAATGACAGATAATTATCAATAATAAAGACGATATAATTAAAAATACTTGACATATTGTTGTGATTTGTTATAATTAATTACGTAATATCAGGCGTTGAAGGGATAAACTGTTCTTTTGGCAGCACAGAGAGAAAGCGGTTGGTGAAAGCTTTTGTGTCAGATTTCAGGAGCCACCTTGAGCTTTATGGCGATGAGTCATAACGTAATCCTGCGTTAAAGGAATATAAGTGGCGATGGTATCTGATATTATCGCAATTTGGGTGGTACCACGAATGCTTCGTCCCAATGCGGGCGGAGCTTTTTTGATGTTAAAAATTAATGAATATAAAGGGGATCAACTTATGCAGTGGACTGGCTTAAACGAACTTAGAGAAAAATATCTTTCTTTCTTTGAAAGCAAAGGTCATACACGACTTAACAGCTTTCCATTAGTGCCACAGGGCGATAACAGCCTGCTTTTAATCAATTCAGGTATGGCACCATTAAAAAAATTCTTTTTAGGAACTGAAACTCCTCCGAATGTCAGAGTAACAACCTGTCAGAAATGTATCAGAACTCCTGATATTGAGAGAGTTGGTCATACAGCTCGTCACGGGACTTATTTTGAGATGCTTGGTAACTTCTCATTCGGTGATTACTTCAAGAAGGAAGCTATTGCTTGGGGATGGGAGTTTCTGACTAAAACTCTTGAAATTCCGGCAGACAAACTATGGATAACAATATATGAAGATGACGATGAGGCTGAGCAGCTTTGGGAAAATATGATTGGAATACCTCACGAAAGAATTATCCGTCTTGGTAAGGCTGATAACTTCTGGGAGCACGGTTCCGGTCCTTGTGGCCCTTGTTCAGAAATTCACTTTGACAGAGGTGAAAAGTACGGTCCTTTCGAAAATTTTGAACAGGCAAGTGACTGCGATAGAGTTATAGAAATATGGAACCTTGTATTTTCTCAGTTCGACAGTGATGGAAACGGCAATTATGCTGAAATGAAGAATAAGAACATTGATACAGGTATGGGACTCGAAAGACTTGCTTGTGCTATGCAGGACGTGGGAAATCTTTTTGAAGTTGATACAGTACCGAAGATAATGAAAAAGGTTATGTCTTTTGCTGGTGTTGAATATAAGAAGGATGAAAAGACAGACGTTTCTCTTCGTGTTATAACTGACCATATCAGAAGTACTACATTTATGGTTGGCGACGGTGTTCTCCCTTCAAACGTCGGACGCGGATATGTTTTAAGAAGACTTCTCAGAAGAGCGGCAAGACACGGAAGACTTCTTGGTATCAATGAACCGTTCTTATTTAAGGTTTGTGATACTGTAATTGACGAAAATATGGGCGCATATCCTGAACTTGATGAAAAGCGTGAGTATATAAAGAAAGTTATCAGAATCGAAGAAGAGAATTTCGCAAAAACAATTGATAAGGGAATTGACCTTCTCAATGCAATGCTGGCTGAAATTGTATCAAAAGATTGCAATAATATTCTTTCAGGTGACGATGCATTCAAACTTAATGATACTTTTGGCTTCCCACTCGACCTCACTATTGAAATTGCCTCTGAAAAAGGTATTGAGGTTGACAAGGAAAGATTCGATGAACTTCTTCAGCTTCAGAAGGATACTGCAAGACAGGACAGAAGCTCAAAGGTCGGTTCATCCTGGAGCGACGATTCAATGGGTAACCTTGACATTGCACCAACAGTATTTGACGGATATAAGATTTTAGGAGAAGATGCAAAAATCACAGGAATTTTTATTGATGGAATTCCAGTCAATGAGGCATCCGAAGGTAATGACGCAATAATTATTCTTGACAGTACACCTTTCTACGCTGAAAGTGGCGGACAGGTCGGCGACAAGGGAATTATTATAATAGGTGAAAGTAAGTTTATTGTCAGTGATACGAAAAAGACTTCTGGCGGTCAGTTTATTCATATCGGTGCAGTAGATGCTGGTAGTTTTTCATTGAATGATAATATTCTTGCTAAAGTTGATAAAACTAACAGAAAAGCAATTATGAGAAATCACACAGCCGCTCACTTGTTGCAGGCTTCACTTCGTGAGGTGCTTGGTGACCATGTTCATCAGGCTGGTCAGCTTGTTAATTCATCACGTTGCCGTTTTGACTTCAATCACTTCTCTGCAATGACAACAGAAGAAATTGCAAAGGTTGAAGCATTGGTAAATGAAAAGATTCTTTCAGCACTTGATGTAATAACGAACGAAATGCCTATAAATGAGGCTAAAAAGCTCGGCGCAATGGCATTGTTCGGCGAGAAATACGGTGATGTTGTAAGAGTTGTTAACGTCAATAGTGCTTCTATTGAATTCTGTGGAGGTACTCATGCTGACAATACTTCAAAGCTTGGACTTTTCAAGATTATATCAGAAAGTTCAGTAGCAGCAGGTGTAAGACGTATTGAAGCGGTAACAGGAACTGGAGTACTTGAGCTTATTAATTCAAATGCCGAAACAATCAACGAAGCAGCAGCAGTATTAAAACTTGCTAATACTCATGAGCTTGTTTCAAAATGTCATTCTGTTATGAATGAAGTAAAAGAACTTGAAAAACAGATTACAGAATTAAATGACGAAATGGCAAATGCAAAGGTTGACAGCTTGTTTGATAATGCTATTGAGGTTAACGGCGTAAAGGTAATTTCAGCATTATTCAATCCCGTCAAGACAGATGTATTGAGAAAAATGGGCGACAGGGTACGTGAAAAAGCACCAAGAATGATCGCTGTATTTGCTGGTGTAAACGGTGATTCAGGGAACTTTGTGGTATCCTGTGGTAAGGAAGCTGTTGCAATGGGCGCTCACGCAGGAAAAATCGCGCAAAGAGTTTCTGCTATCACACACGGTAAAGGTGGCGGACGTCCTGACAGTGCAATGGCTGGAATTGGTGATAAATTTAAAATAGACGAAGCACTTTCTATACTACCTGAAATCATAGATGAATTTATTGAGGTGAAATAAAATGGACTGCATTTTCTGTAAGATAATCAATGGTGAACTTCCAAGTAAGAAAATATACGAGGATGACATTGTGTATGTTTTTGAGGATATTGCTCCTGCTGCTCCAATTCACTATCTTATAATTCCAAAAGAGCATATTTCTTCGGCAAAGGAAATCACACCTGAAAATTCACATATTATTGCTCATATTTATGAGGTTGTAGCAAAGCTTGCTAAGGATTTAAAGCTTGAAGACGGCTTCAGAATTGTTAACAATTGCGGAGAGATGGCTGGACAGACAGTATTTCATATTCATTTTCACTTACTTGCAGGCAGAAAACTTGAGTGGCCAGCAGGTTAATAATTAAAATTGAAAGGTTCTATGTATATGGAAAAGTACTATACTTTAAAAGTAGCAGGTCTGACACGTGAGCTACCAATTTGTCCGATAAACGACAAGCTTGATATTGCAGCATTTGTAATGTTTTCCGATTGTGAACTTACCGTAAGATGTGCAGAGGAGCTTATTAAGAAAATTCCAAAATGTGATGTAATCGTAACAGCAGAATCAAAAGGAATACCTCTTGCTTACGAAATGGCAAAACAGCTTGGTATAAAATATTTAGTAGCAAGAAAATCTGTTAAGGCATATATGCGTGATCCAATCAGTATAAATGTTCATTCAATTACAACTGCAGGCACACAGACATTATATCTTGACAGGGAAGAAGCTAATTACCTGAAGGGTAAGAAAACAGTTATCGTTGATGATGTTATCAGCACTGGTGAATCTCTTGTTGCTGTTGAAAAGCTTTTGAACGAGGCTGGTGCAGATATAATCGCAAAAAGTGCAGTGCTTGCTGAGGGCGAAGCTGCTGACAGAACTGACATAATTTTTCTTGAAAAGCTACCTTTGTTTTTCAAATAGACAGAATGAAAATAGGTGAATAAAATGGTGCGGAAAATGGCTTATGTGGGATTGTCCTATATCGCTGGGCTGTTTTTCGCATCTTTTTTTATTACTATTATTAATATTGCAGTTGTTATTGGGGTTATTGCAATTTCTCTTCTCTATTTCTTTATGTTTAAAAAATACAGAAAGGAAATTTTATTAATATCAATCTGTTTTTCTATAGCTGTATCAAGCTATGTTATTTATACAAAAGCAGTTTATGAAAAGATTTTAAGCTATCAGAATAAAAGCATAGAGATAACTGGTGTAATTGAAGATATTAAAATATATGAAGGTAATAAAGCATCTTATCAGATTAAAGGTAAAATAAATGATAAAACAAAAACAACAGTAATAGTCTATACAAATGCTGTTGACGGCAATCTTTACGATTCTGTTAATGTAACAGGTTCTTTTATAAAGCCCGAGGATACATTGTCCTTTCCGGCAGAAAGCTATTATAAATCTAAAAATATATTTTTACAGTCTGATGAAGTAAAATCATTTGTCGTATCGCAAAATGACAGTAATTTTATCAGAAAGAAAATAAATCAATACAGAGAATATATTTATAACCGTATTACTACAATTCTACCTGAGGATGAGGGCGCTTTTATCGGTGCTATGCTTTGTGGTGATACAGATTATTTAAGCGAAGCGAGGCAGAAAAATCTTTTTAGGAGTGGTATCGGTCATATTATATCAGTTTCAGGAAGCCATCTTATGATTTTGGCTGGGTTATTACTTCTTGTCCTTAATAAAATGTGTATATATAAGTGGCTCCGCTTTGGTATAATTGAATTAATAATAATTACTTATACGGTCTTTACTGGTATGCCTGTGTCGGTAATAAGAGCAGGCATAATGTTCACTTTGCTGATGCTTGGTAGTGTTATGAAAAGGCGTGCTGATTGCCTCACATCCATTGCATTAGCGGGAATGTTACTGACAATAGCAGATCCTTTTGCTATCCGTGATTCATCCTTATTATTATCACTGGCTGGAACATTCGGAGTAACAGTATTTGCTCCATATGTTATTCGTTCATTTGACTTTAAGGGGAAAACTAAAGGCCTTTCAAATGCACTTATAACAATGATATGTGCCTCTATCGTAACTTTTCCGTTTGTTGTGATGTCATTTGATGAGGTATCCATTATTTCTCCCATAGCAAACCTTAAGATCGGAAGAGCACACG
>CALMXN010000226.1 GCA_937871145.1 uncultured Clostridia bacterium | reverse complement strand
AGCACTCTCAGTTATAAATACACAGTAAAGCTCTGAATTTTCGTTAACAGCATCTATGATAATTCTTGCACCTTCAAGTGTAAACATATTATGCTCATTACGCGCTTTTTTCGATGACAGTAGTTTGCTGTAAAGCTTTATATTGGCATTGTCCTTACTCGTAATAAGCATAAAAATTACACCTCATTTATTATTGTTTGATAAAATTATATGTTGTTAATATATAACAAAACACGCTCAATACAAAAGAAGGAGCGTGTTGATACTACTTAGTTCAAAGCAGCTTTTGCTTTTGCAGCGATTGCTGTAAAACCTGTTGGGTCATTGATAGCAATTTCTGAAAGCATTTTTCTGTTAAGTGTGATTTCTGCCTTGTTGACACCATTCATAAATGTTGAATAGTTCATATCGTTCAACTTGCAAGCAGCTGAAATTCTTGTAATCCAGAGCTTTCTGAAATCACGTTTTTTCTGCTTACGACCAATGTATGCGTACTGGCCAGACTTCATTACAGCCTGTTTAGCCATTTTAAAATGCTTACTCTTTGCGCCAAAATAGCCCTTTGCAAGCTTTAGAGTCTTATTTCTTCTCTTTCGAGTCATCATTGCGCCCTTAATACGAGCCATATCTATTTACCTCCGCTTTTTTATTTTCGATTATTTGTATGGGATAAGAACTTTGATTGTTGGAGCATTTGTGCAATCAGCGAAAGCCCCTACTCTTGCAATTCTCTTACGCTTGTGTGCTTTCTGAGTAAGTCTATGTCTTTTATTTGTGTGCTGGAATTTAACCTTACCGTTTTTTGTTAAACTAAAACGCTTTTTAGCGCCACTGTGTGTTTTTACTTTTGGCATAATATATCCTCCTCAATTATTACTTTGAAGCTTTCGGTGAAACGAACATTACAAGACTACGTCCTTCCATCTTTGATGGTTTATCAATGTTTCCATCCTCTGCAACTGCTTCCTTAAACTTATCGAGCAGTTCCTGTCCAAGATGTGGATGAGCAACAGCACGTTTTCTGAAGCGAACTGAAACCTTAAGCTTGTCGCCGGACTTCAGGAATTTTTCTGCTTGATTAACTTTTGTGTTAAAGTCATGGGTATCTATTGTTGATGACATTCGGATTTCCTTAATCTCAACAATTTTCTGATTCTTCCTTGCTTCTTTTTCACGCTTAGTTTGTTCAAAGCAAAACTTACCGTAATCCATTATACGACATACGGGTGGAGTCGCTTGTGGAGCAATTTTTACAAGATCCAAGTTCTTTTCAATTGCTAATTTCTGCGCTTCCTTTGATGATAAAATACCCAGCTGGGTTCCGTCAACGTCAACTACGCGAATTTCAGGATCGCGAATTTCTTCGTTGATTTGTAGTTCTTTGTTGCTAATGGCGAGCACCTCCAAGCTAAAATTAAACAGAGCACAGACTTACGCCCGTGCTCATACTGATAACATAACAAAATGTTGAAGTATTGACCATACGCACTTTCGTTTGTAGGTGAGAACGGAACGGTTCTACTTTGTTTTCTATATTAGTATATACGCTTTTATTGTATTTGTCAATATTTTTTTAATTTTATTTTATATTACATTCTACCCATTCTTTGCATTGCTTTATTCTTGCACCATTGTCGCCGTGTTCAGCATCATATGAGAAAGCAGTAAGCTGTTCACAAGGGAAGCTTTCGCATTCTCCGCAATGATTAAGGTCTTTTTGTTCACAACATATCTTAACCGGACATTCACCCCAGCAGATTGTTTTTTCACTTACACAGCCCTTGCAGTCAAAACCGAATTTTTCTTTGCATCCAAGTTCTGAACATAAAATCCCACATCTTGATTCAATCATTTTGCAATCTCATATAATGTTATTTCAGCACCCTGTTCGAGCTTGAATGAATAAATATAGCTACTCTTGACAGGCTTGTCGAGTATGAGGTCAAATGCCGCTTTATAAAGCATTAATTGCAACGAGTAATGCTCTTTAAGTTCATCAAAGGATTTGACGTTATCGGTCTTATAATCAACGAGAACATAGCCATCATCTTCCTCAAAAACGCAGTCAGCGATACCCTGGAGCATACCATCTGTTCCATTATAAACTGAAAGCTCATCCAAATCAAGCTTTAAATCAGAAATCATAACAAGGAACTGTTTTTCACGCATAAGGTTTTTGCTCTTCTTCATTCTTGCATAGAATTTGCTGCTAAAGAATGCTGTGATTGATTTTGTTTTGATAGCCTCGCCTTGCTTTTCTGATAAAAGTCCGATACTGATAAGTCGCCTAATTTCACTTTCCACATCTTGTTGTGCCTTGTCATAATCAGCAAGCTCCATAAAACTGTGGGTTGCTGTTCCCTTTTCGGCAGCAGTGAGCTTTCCGACTTCTTCATCAAGACGCGGAAGCTGATAAAAATATTCAAGTGAAGTATCTTTCTTTGCAACTTCAGAAACTGAAAGCTTTGATTGAGTCTGAGAGTATTTTTCATCATACTTGAAACCAAGGTAATTCTCAATTTCTTCAATAATTTCTTCTGATGGTTTTGTTTCTTTTATACTCTCACTGGATTGTTGTTCAGATAAATCCTGCCTGGAAAGTATGTCAGCACCTTCAATAAATTCTATACTGGCATTTGTGGAGTGTGTTGGAATTTTAAGCTCTGCAACGCACATATCACGCAGGAATGAATCACCCTCATAAACAAGCAAAGCCATAGTTAACCAGTCCTGCATTGAATTTGCTGTGCGGACAATTTCCGGAGTAACTCTGCCTGCTCTTGCAATAGACATAGCAAGGCTTTCAATTTTCTTTTGAAAATTATTACCCATTGAATAGGTAATAAAAAGGTGTTCTTTTGCACGCGTTAGAGCAACATATAGAAGTCGCATTTCCTCACTCAGCATTTCAGTTTCATTAACCAGTTTTATTGCATCATAAGGTAATGTTGTATATTTTAAATACTTTTCAGGCTCCTGTAATCTAAAGCCGATACCGTTATATAGATTAATAAGCATCTGTCGGGAAAGGTCGTTACGCTGATTTCTAAAGGTTGTTGCTGTTCTGCAAAGAAATACAAACGGGAATTCAAGTCCCTTTGATTTGTGAATTGTTTTTATTACTACAGAATCAGTATAGTTGTTCAGAACACCTGATTGCTTTAAATCTCCCCCATTATTAAATACACTATTAATATAGCGGATAAAACCTGTCAGACCACCGCCGATGCTGTTATCATATGAAAAAGCGTATTCAAGCAAAAGTCTTAAATTTGCACGCTTCTGAGCACCGTCATCATAGGTTGATGCGATAAGGAAGAAATCTGTACTGTCATAGATTTTTCTTATCAATTGCTCAAGTGTAAGGCTTGAGGCATAATAACGCAGTTCCTTGATTTTTGCAACAACTCCAGCACATTTGTATTTGAGCTCCTCTGATTTTATATCAAGCTCTTTATCCTTTGTTTCACCAATAATAGTGAGGAATGCAGGATAAAGCTTTCTATATGAGCTTGCATTTTTGATAACAGCAATGTCATCTGCTGAAAACATAAATATAGGCGACAGCAGAACGCTCGCAAAAGCAATATCATTCATTGGATTGTCAATAACATTGAGCATATTTATAAGTATGCTTATTTCTCTTGAACGCAGGTAACCAGTAAGTTCTTCTGATTGGACAGATAAGCCCGCTTGTGCAAAAGCCTCAATATATTCCTTATTGACTGTTCTACTTCTCACGAGTACGCAGAAGTCGCTCTGACGGCAAGGGCGTTCCTGACTGTTTTCATACACAGGAAAACCGTTGTCAATCATACTACGGATTTTTGCCGCTACTACTGACGGCTCACTGTAATCGACAGTTTCATCATCAAGCTCAATATCCTCATCTTTTCTTATCACAAGAATTTCGGTTGAAAGCTTTTTAGAATTATAATCAGCACCGAGCACAAGTGCTTCATTAATATCATAGTCAACCTCGCCCATTTTCTTCGACATAATGTTTTCAAAAACAAAATTCACAAAATCAATCACGCAATCACGACTACGGAAGTTTGTACGGAGCTTTATTTCTTTTAGTTTTTCTGCATTTTGTGGCTTATTGGCGTCATTGCGGGTTTCAATAAAGATATTAGGATTAGCCTGTCTGAAGCGATATATTGACTGCTTTACATCACCAACGACAAACATATTCTTGCCGATTATTGTGTCATCTTCGGTTTCCGACAGCATTTTGAAGATTAAATCCTGAAGGTTGTTTACATCCTGGAATTCGTCAATAAGAATGATTTTATAGGTATTGTTGTTTACTATATCTTTTGCAAGTTGTGACTTTTTATAACCGTGTTCGGTTTCTTCACATAAAAGCTGAATAGAAAGAATCTCAACGTCAGAAAAATCTATTGCGTTTTTTGAAACCTTTTGTTCCCATAGTTCATCCCATAAATCATTAACGATTGCAACAAGGCTTTCGAGAATTTTTCTGCTTGCTTCAAGGTCAGCTGTTATTTGTGCCTCTGAATATGAGAAAAGCTTCGCAAGGCTTTCAAGTGATTTTTTATAGTTGTCACGATAGCCTTTTATTTTTTCAACAACAAGCTTTTCAATTATGTTGTCTTTAGGAGCATTTTTATCCGGCTTTCCATAAAAACGGTCAAAAGAAATATTGTTCAGAGCTTCAGCAATTTTATCCCATTCACCGAGCTTGATAGTTTTCTCGATTTCTTCAAAAAGTTCAAGGTCATTCTTTAAAATAATGTCCTTGGTTTTAGGATAGTATTTTAAAGAGTTTGCTAACTGGCAAACCTCATTAAAAAGGAGATC
>CALMXN010000225.1 GCA_937871145.1 uncultured Clostridia bacterium | reverse complement strand
AAATGTATATGAAAGGCATTGATAACAGCTATTATTACGAGGGATACACGTCATTTAAAGCCGACGAACTGTAAAAATCAGCTTGAACTCGGGAATATATGAAAGGCAGATGAATTAATTGGCAGAATTAGAACAGACTATTGAAGAAAAGCTCATAAATCAGCTCACACAGGGCAAAAGTCAATGGACATACCGCCCTGACCTCAATGACGAAAACAAGCTGTGGGATAATATAAGGCTCATTCTTGAACGTGGAAACAAGGAACAACTTGACGGACAGTCTTTGTCTGACAAGGAATTTGAGCAGGTAAAGAATCAACTTTCTTTCGCCACATTCTACGACGCTGCAAAATGGATTTCAGGTGAAAATGGTATTGCTCATATTTCCGTTCAAAGAGATATAAAAACGGTGCAGCTTACTGTCTTAAAGCGTGATGACATTGCAGGCGGTTCAAGCGTTTACGAGGTTATCAACCAGTACAGAGCCTTAAAGGATGATGAGTGCGATATTCACGACCAGAACCGCCGTTTTGATGTTTCCTTGCTCATCAACGGCATTCCGCTTATACATATTGAGCTGAAAAACCGCCAACACTCATATATGGATGGTTTCAGACAGATTAAAAAGTATATCAGTGAGGGTAAGTTTACGGGAATTTTCTCCGCTGTGCAGATGTTTGTTGTATCTAATGCGGTTGATACAAAATATTTTGCGGCGGCTACCGAGGAACAGCTCAACGAAAAGTTCCTTTCAGGTTGGCAGGATAACGAAAATAATCCTGTTACCGATTATCTGAAATTCGCTTCTCAGGTGCTTAAAATCCCACAAGCACATCAAATGGTAATGAAATATGCAGTGTTAGACCAAGACGATAAAAAGCTCCTTTTGCTCCGTCCTTATCAGATACACGCTATCGAAGCTGTGAGAACCGCTTCAAGACAAGGAAAATCGGGTTATATCTGGCATACAACAGGTTCGGGCAAAACAATGACAAGCTATAAAACAGCAAGAAATCTGCTGATTGATATTCCGAGCATTGAAAAGACCATCTTCCTAATTGACAGAAAAGACCTTGATATGCAGACAACTCAGGCTTTCCAGTCCTACGCAAATAACGATGTTGTTGATGTAGATGAAACCGACAATGTAGGCGACCTCATAAATAAGCTGAAAAACCAAAATCAGCAGGTTATCGTAACAACAATTCAAAAGCTGTCTATTGCCGTCAAGAAGCGACTTCAGGAAGGTACTCCAGCCTATAACCGCATAAAAAATCTTCGTGTTGCTTTCATAGTCGATGAATGCCACAGAACTGTAACTCCGAAAACCCAAAGACTTTTATCTCAGTTCTTCCGTAACTCCCTTTGGTATGGCTTCACGGGTACTCCTCGATTTGATGTAAATGCTTACCCAGTAGATGGCGATTTACCACGTACCACATATGAACTTTACGGCGATTGCCTGCACAAGTATACCGTAAAGGAAGCTATCCGTGACCAAGCTGTTTTAGGTTTCCAGACCGAACATCTCGGTCAGTTAGACTTAAAAAACAACGACGAGAATGAGGATTTGTCCATTTATGAAACCGAAACACATATGCTCAAAGTTCTTGACATTATTCTCAACAAGTCAAGAGAGAAGCTCGGCTTCACAAATGGACGTGGAAAGACCTATGAAGGCTTGCTTACTGTTAATTCAATTCAGAGGGCACAAGCATATTATGACTTGCTCAAACGAGTGAAGAACGGCGAAACTGAACTTGAAATCAGCGAAGAAACAAGGCGTGTACTGCCTGACTTCCCGAAGTTCGCAATTACATATTCTGTATCAAGCGACGAGGATACCGAAAGTGCCGACCTAAATGTACCGAAAATGCAGGAATCGCTTGACGATTATAACGCTGTGTTCGGTACAACATACGGAATAGGTGAAATTAAAGGCTACAATGCTAATCTGAACGACCGTCTTGCAAGAAAGAAATCAAAGTTCAAGAGCCGTGATGAACAGCTTGACCTTGTTATCGTTGTAAACAGGCTGCTCACAGGATTTGATGCACCTTGTCTGTCAACTGTTTATATGGATAGGCAACCAATGCATCCACACGATATTATTCAGGCTTTTTCAAGAACAAATCGACTGTTTGACAAGCCCAAACAGGCAGGACAGATTGTTACATTCCAATCCCCTCATAAGTTTAAAAAGGCTGTTGATGAAGCATTGATATTATATTCAGCAGGCGGACAGGCTTCTGTGCTTGCACCAGATTGGGAAACAGTACACGAAGAATTCAAAAAAGCCCTGGCTTATGTTCGTATAACAGCAAAAACACCTGATGTTATCCCTACTCTTGCAAAAGAGGGTGAATTGCGCTTTGCAAAAGCCTTTCAGGAGTTTGATAAGATATATTCAAACCTCAAAGCATTTACTAATTATGCCGATAATCCGCCTGATTCCTACGGCATTACTCAGGAAGAATACGAGGATTACGCTGCTCATTACAAAAATATTCGTGAGAAATATAAACCAACTAAACCAACAGGTACAGTTGATGTGGATATTGACATGGACTTTGAATATGAGCTTAAAGCATATAGCCGTGAAAAGATAGACTATGACTATATCGTTAGCTTAATTCAGACCGTTGTTTCTGCAACCGACGAGGAACGTGCAGAACAGCATTATCAAAATCTGCTTGCTGAAATCAACAAATACATTGAAGATTTGATTTCTACCAATCCAAAACTCGGTGCTTTAATGCGGAAATTGTGGGAAAATATCAACAACAACCCTGATGAGTTCAAGGATAAAAGGGTATCCCATATTCTTGCCGACATGCGTAAGGAAACCATTGACAATGTACTTTTGGCTTTTGCCGACGAATGGTGTGTTCCTCTTGAGGCAATTTCCTATGCCGCTGACCGTTATGAAATCGGAGATACAGAAATTCCGGGTCTTAACAATCTGAAAAAGTCGGCTGATTTCGATAGTTATTCTGAAAATAATAGTGGAATATCCAAATTCAAATATCATCAATCAATAAAGAAAGCATTGGTTGGTTTATTGAACGAGGAAGTAATACCGCTTCGTGATGATAATTACAGAATTGACGATACTAAATTGACCGCACAAGCATAAAACTAAATAAAAAATGTGTATTTTTATGGAGCTAAGACTTTCTTAGCTCTATTTTTTATTGAAATCACTACTGCTTGGGAACAGCGGAAGTTGGGAGTACTCGCTGAAAACACATATGGCGGTGGCACTCCAAACACTTCAAATGCAGAATTTTGGAATGGCAATATTCCTTGGATACAGTCATCAGATATTATTGAACATCAAGTGTTCGGAGTCGAACCGAAAAAGTATATTACATCATCTGGATTAGCAAAATCAGCAGCCAAACTTATACCTGAAAATTCTATTGCAATTATTACTCGTGTTGGTGTTGGAAAGCTTGCTGTTATGCCGTTTAGCTATGCAACAAGTCAAGATTTTTTATCGCTTAGTAATCTGAAAATTGATGTTGATTTTGGTGCTTATCTCTTATATAAAAAAATGCAATCTGAATTAAATGCAGTACAGGGTACATCTATAAAGGGTATAACCAAAGATGAGTTATTAAACAAGGCTGTTCTCGTTCCACGCTATGAAGAACAAACCCAAATCGGCTCATATTTCCGCAACCTCGACACCATGATCACCCTTCATCAGCGTAAGCTGG
>CALMXN010000224.1 GCA_937871145.1 uncultured Clostridia bacterium | reverse complement strand
CGAATATGAATTTTACTGCGATATTTTCATTTCGGGCAGTAAAGAGGAAAGAACGAAATTTATGAACGAGAGGAGGGACTTACTCAATGCCCTTAAACGAAAACATACAAAGCCTTTGGAGCGTGCCGAAACCATTGCGTAGTGATAAATCAAGCCTACCGCATTTTCCGATAAGCTGTCTGCAGATTGTTCCGCAAGCTATGGCAGTAGGGATAGCGGAGTCAACTTCAACCGACGTTGCAATGGCAGGTACGGCAATTCTGTCGGCATTGTCACATTGCTTTTCGGGCGTATATCGAATGGAGGGCAAGCCTGACCACACCGAGCCGATAACGCTTTACTCTCTGACACTTGCAGAGCCGTCGGAACGAAAGTCGCCTGTTATGAAACTCGTGAAAGAGCCATTTGTCACATTCTCCAATGACTATAATAACTCCAACAGAGAGCAGATATATCTGTCGCAGGAGGAACGCAACAAGATGTTGGCAGAGATTGAGCGAATGGAGAAAAACGAGGATATTTCAGCGAAGGAGATTGCAAAAAAGAAAGCCGAGCTTGACGAAAAGCCTTGTGCCTGCTTCAAAAGAGTATGCGTTGATGATGTTACTCCCGAAGCTCTTGTAGGACTTTTGCAGGATAATGATACAATGCTGATGATTTCAGCGGAGGCAGGCGTGTTCAAGAATTTCGGCGGACGATACTGCAACGGCATTCCAAACCTCGACCTTTTTCTGAAATGTTGGGGTGGTGAAAGCTATCAGAAAGACCGCTGCAACGCTCCGCCGATTTATCTGAACCGTCCGTATTTGTCGATATGCCTTTGCGGTCAGCCGTATATTTTAGGAGAACTTTTTGCAAACCAAGCGTTCCGTGCAAGCGGTATGATAGCGAGATTTCTATACTGCTTTCCGAAATCGAATGTCGGTAGCCGTAAATATGAAACGGAAACGGTGAATGAAAAATTTACAGAGAGCTACAACAGGCTTGTGTATTCCGCTTTGAATATCAAGTACAGCAAAAACAATGCCGAGGAAGTAATCTTGCATTTCACGGCAGAGGCAAAGGCGGAATTTGCAAAATATTATGACACCGCCATAGAGCCAAAGTTACTTACCGACTTTGCGGAATGTCAGGATTGGGGCGGTAAATATCACGGCTTGATTTTACGCTTGTGCGGTCTGCTTCATTGTATCAAAGCTGTTCAGGATAATGTTCCGCCGGAGAGCAGAACGGTAGAACTTCTGACACTCGGACAGGCGATTGACATTGCCGACTATTACAAACAACAAGCTCGTTATGCGTATGGGGTTATGGGAGCCGACAGTGTGACTGAGAACGCTGAATATATTTTGAACAAGCTGAAAGCCAATGGTATTGTGAAAACCAATAACAGAGAATTATTGCGTATGTGCAGGAAATTCAAGAATGTCACGCAAATGTCAGAGCCGTTGCAATTGCTCACAGATAGTGGTTATATCCGTCAGATTAGTGATAGTGGCGGTCTGATTTATGAAGTCAATCCGTTGTCAGCGTGACACGTGACAGACGTGACAAACGTGACGGACGGTACAGGCGGATGTCACAGGTGTCACGCCAGTCACACTTGTCACGTGTCACATCAACAGGAAAGGAAAAAATATGCCGAGAATGAGCAAGCGCAACAAGCTCGAATGGAGCTTTTTTCTCTCTGAAAACGGGCGCAAGAATTACAATATTCTTTGTCGCCATTGCAGAGAAGAATGCAAGCAGAGTTACAGAGCCGTTGTTATTGAATGTAGAAAATACGCTTCAAAGCGAGGGAAAGAAACGGTTTAGCTTGAAAAAGCAGTTCAAACCCTGCGGGGTAAGATTGGAAGAATAGCAAGCATAGCATTTGTGTACCCAACGGCACAAAATGCAACAATTGGGTGAACCCAAACCCCATAAAAATTGCGGCAATGCTGCTGTGAAATAATACGAAAGGAACTGAAAAAATGAAACATTGGAAAAAGAAAAACAATGAGATTGACGAGGACGGACGTTACCGCACAGTACAGATAAAATTCTACGTCACGCCTGAAGAAAAAGAGGTAATTCAGCAAAGAATGGCTTTGCTCAGACTTCATAATATGTCCACCTACCTCAGAAAAATCTCTATGGACGGCTATCTGATAGCGACCGATTATTCTTGCTTCAACAAGCTGTTTCAAGACGTTGATGTTGCAAGCAGAGCTATCAATCAGATTGCCAAGCGTGTGAACAGCACCGATAATATTTACGCTGATGACATCAATGAAGTCAAGAAAAAGCAGGAGCAGATGTGGGATGATATCAGAAAAATGGCAAAGGTTATTTTTGAATGTACGTAACCCTATTGACAAACACTATTCAATTGTGTATAATCGCTTTAAAGCGCTAAATTGTCTTGAAAACAGACAATCATAAAATCAAAAACAGGAGGAATTGAGATAAAACAAGTTTTATCTCCCGTCGGTGTGTTTGCACACACTCTCCTCAAGAGGAAGAAAGGATTAAAATATGACAAATTCATATACAAACACAGCATTGCTCGACCGCAATCGTCCGAGGAACGTAGTATTTTACGGACGTGTATCAACCGAACACGAAGCTCAACTCTCTGCCCTTGAAAATCAAATGGAGTGGTACGAGGATATTGCCAAACGTTATCCGAACTGGACTGTCGTTGATAAGTACATTGACGAAGGTATAACAGGAACTCAGGCAAAAAAACGTCCTGCTTTTATGAAAATGATTGCAGACAGCAAGACAGGGAAATTTGATTTAATTGTAACCCGTGAGGTTTGTCGTTTCGCAAGAAATACCGTTGATACGCTCACCCACACCAGAGAGCTGAAAAATCTCAACATTGAAGTTTTTTATGTTGATGATAATATCTGGACAATGGACGGCGATGGAGAACTCCGCCTTACAATTATGGCTACGCTTGCACAGGAGGAAAGCCGCAAGGTTTCCGAGCGTGTGAAAGCCGGACAGCACATCAGCAGAGAAAAGAAAATCCTTTACGGATGCGGGAATATTCTTGGCTATGATTTGAAACGTAATATCGGCGAGGACGGAAAGTGGAACCCGAGCGAAAACACTTACGTTATCAATCCTGAACAGGCTGAAACCGTAAGTGTTTTCAAAATGTATTCCGCCGGTAT
>CALMXN010000223.1 GCA_937871145.1 uncultured Clostridia bacterium | reverse complement strand
CAAAGCCCTAGCTAAAATTTAAACATTATCTCTTATTAAAATTAATAAAATGTCTGAGTACTAAGTCAAGTATAAATAAAATAAAGTCAGTAAGCAAAATAATATTAGTTAATTATGCGATCGTCATATAAAAATATTGTTGAAGTACATATGTCAGATTATGATTGCAAAAGTATAAGCAATTTGCGTGTGTGAGGATTTGACATAATTTCGTGTAATTGTAGAATTTTTGTGACTTTGCGGTCGCCCCTGCGTCCCTTCACTTGTATATTTCTAAATCAGTCTAAAATTCTTCCGTCTGTGCTTATTGTCACTACCTGCCATGGAATCATCTTTCCTGAATTCTTCAAAGCATTAATAACTGCATTTTCAAGTCCGCCACAGCAAGGAACTTCCATTCTTACAACAGTAACAGATTTAATATTGTTGTTTTTTATAATCTCTGTAAACTTTTCGGAGTAATCACCTTCGTCAAGTTTTGGGCATCCGATTATTGTAACCTTATTTTTCATAAACTGTCCGTGGAAGTTGCCATATGCGTATGCTGCACAGTCAGCAGAAATAAGAAGATTTGCGTTTTCAAAGTATGGTGCATTTATTGGCACAAGCTTAATCTGACAAGGCCATTGACCAAGCTGTGATGAAATATCAAAGCTCTGTGGTGCAGGTGCTGAAGCTCTCTCGATAGTTTTTGCATTTGTGCCAGGGCATCCACATGCAAGTGGCTTTTCTTTTGATTCAACTCTCTTTGGTGCAATTTCCTTATTATAAGCCTCTGCTTCTCTTTCTTCAAAAGTAATAGCACCAGTAGGACATACAGGGAGGCAGTTCCCAAGTCCATCACAGTAATCATCACGCAAAAGCTTTGCTTTTTTATTTACAATTCCGATTGCACCTTCGTGACAAGCATTTGCACAAAGTCCGCAACCAACACATTTTTCTTCGTCAATTTTAATAATTTTTCTTAGCATATATATTTCTCCTTAAAAAAAGATTGATGTTTCTGTTATGATTGTATTATAATATACTTAAAAATAAAAATATGTTGCAAATGCAACAACGGGAGCGAATTATGAAAAATTATTTTGATATATTGTCAAAATCGCCTTTGTTTTATGAAGTGGAGCATTCTGATATTAAATGTGTTCTGAAATGTCTTAATGCGAAAATCAAAAAATTTGATAAGGAAAGTATAATTATTTTTCAGGGCGACAGAATTGAGCAGATTGGAATAATACTTTCGGGAAGAATTCGGATATCAAAAAATGATTTTATGGGGAATAAAAATATTCTTGCGGAGCTTTCCCAAAGCGACATTTTCGGTGAAACATTAGTTTCAGCACAGATTAAAAAAAGCCCTGTAACTGTCGAGGCAGTCACAGGGTGTGAAATTATGTTAATCGATTATAATAGGATTATTACAACCTGTTCATCAGCGTGTGTTTTCCATACCAAGCTTATTGAAAATATGGTAAAGGTGCTTGCTGAAAAAAATCTAATGCTTAATAATAAGCTTGAAATTCTTTCAAAGAGGAGTATAAGGGAAAAGCTTATGCAATACTTTATTTTTCAGGCTGAAATGAAAAAGAGCAGGGAATTTGACATTCCGTTTTCAAAAAATGCACTTGCTGATTTTATTTGTGTTGACAGAAGTGCAATGTCACGTGAGCTTTCAAAAATGTGCGATGAAAAGCTTATAAGCTATGATAAAAGTCATTTTGAAATTTTAGTTGAACATTAAATTCATAAAATAAGGCTTGTCAGATTTTTGATTATCATAGAATTTTATACTGCCGAGGTCTCTTTCATCCATATCAGTACCACGGATTGAAATTCCCATAAGTTTATCTGCATGATAAAAATTGAGTACTTCATCAGCAATAATTTCTTTTGCATCATTATCAATACCCCAAAGCTCCTGAATAACAATGCTGTCATCATTCCACACAAAAGCATAAGAAATTAACTTCTCATTATCCTTTAAGCAGAATGCATTTCCGCCAAGTGAACGAAACATATCAATCTGTTTTGCCCAGCAATTATCATCACGAAGAACAAAATATGTGCCTGAAAGACTATTTTCATATACCTGATTGAGCAAATGGATATCATTGCTGTCAATTTCAGAAAATGTATATGAATGGTCTTTTTTGTTTTGCTTAAAATATTCTTTGTAATTGATTTTGAAATAAGGCTCATAGCCAAATCGCTTATAGAAATCAAAAAGGCTTTTTTCCTGTGGGATAAGGATAGATGCTGTTACGCAAGATTCTCTGTCAAGCTTTTCTGAAAAAGCAATAAGCTTGGCCATAAGACCTTTACCTCTGTGATCAGGGTAGGTACAGGCTCCGAATATATATGACACCTTGCCGTAATTTTTTATTTCATAAGGTAGCATCTGAAGCATTGAGATAAGCTTGCTATCTTCAAATACTGCAATAGTGTATTCGGGTTTGAATATATTGTCAAAATACCATTTTGTGAAGTTTTCATCTTCGCCAAAAACGGTATTCCAAAGTTCTAAAATCTGCGGTAAATCATTGGCATTGCATTTTTTTAGCATAGTCACCTCTTATTTTATAACAGCCGAGTAATTATCAGAGAGCATAGCAGGATTGTATGAAAGCTTTGCCTTTCGGAGTCCTTCCAACCCTAAGTCTTCTTCTCTGTTAATGTATTTGATTCCTTCAAAATTACTTATAGCAAACTGATTGTTTATCATCTGATAGTTTCCTGAAATTGTGTAGTCAGCCTTTTCAATGTGAACGATAAACATATCTTCATTTGCTCTTGAACCGAGAGTGAAAGCAATTACCTTTCCGTTCAGTCTTAGCAGTCCGCCCTTGAGTTCAAGTGCATCAAAGTTTTTTAGTGCAAGTGAAATTGCACAGGTTTCGTTAAAGATGTCTTCATCCTCGTTGTCCTTGTTCAAGGCACACCAACTTAAATGATACTCAAATGCCTCGTGGATGTTATCATTTGTTATATTTTCATAGCTCCAGTTGTCTTCGTTTTCTGACTTGAAGCGATTGACAAAGTTTCTCTTTGAGTGAAGTTTTTTGCCAGCAAGGGTAATAAGACTTTCAGAAGTATAGATATAATCCTGACTGTCACGTCTGTCAACAAAATCAAAGTAGTCAGGCATAATTTTTTCAAGTTCTTCCTTCTGCTCATTATTAATAGCAGCAAGATTGAAGTTTACCCCTCTGTCCTTTGCGTCCTGCATTAATTCTTCAACAGCTTTTTTCGTATCGCCTTTTCCAAGGGGGAAGGTGTATATAGTTTCATCCCCGAGCTTTTGTTTTAAAAAAACAAAACCATCCTGAATGCATATCTGTGTATCATAAGCACCCTTCCAGATAAAAAGGTCAACAAAACAATGAGCACAAAGCAATGAATTCAGTGGCTTAACTATTTTATCATAATCTTCTTTGTCGGTAATTTTAGTTGGTCTAAATGGTAGCATAAACGTCCCTTCCATTTTTCTATGTATTGATAGTTTATCCGTAAAATTTACTTCTATTATAGTATATTTCGCCTATTATATTATACTTATTTAGTATATTTGTCAAGTGACAAATTCAAAAAAAGAGGCTCTAAAGCCTCTTCAATTATTATATTTTCTTTTTGATTTTTGCATTAAGTTTCTGCTTTTTCTTATCTTCCCACGATTTTTGCGGAAGTTCAGCAATTATATTGTCACAGAATCCAATGATATCCTCACCTATGAATTCTGTTACCTCAACGTCTTTATTTTCAGTGAACATATCAAGTATATCTAATAGTGCGTCCATTGTCTGTGTCTGATCAACAGCGTGCTCCCAGATATATTTTGAAATTTCTTTATACGCTTTTCTGTGTCCATCAGGAAGTGCTTTTACTTTTTGAGTGTATTCCTTGTTATCAAATTCATATCCAATCCATTCGTTTGGTGTACTCATATTAATCCTCCTTAATAACTTTCATAATTTCTGATATCTGTGACCATTTTCCCCAGAAGTCGCAAAGCTCCTGTCTGCCTTTTTCTGAGAGAGTGTAGTATTTTCTCGCCGGACCTTTATCGGATGGCTTTTTCTCAACATCAACAAGTCTGTTCTTTTCAATTCGTAAAAGAATTGTATATACTGTCCCTTCAACGATATCTGTAAATCCAAGAGCATTGAGCTTACGTACTATTTCGTATCCATAGGTTTCTTTTCTGCATATGATTTCAAGCACGCATCCCTCAAGGACACCTTTCAGCATTTCTGTCAGATTTTCCAAAATAATCACCACTTTCCGTTTTACACTACTTTGTATTAATTAGTACTACTACATAGTATCACAAAGTACTGCGTTTGTCAACATTTTTTTAAAAAATTATTCCCAATATGGTTTTGAGTTATTAAATATGTTTTTGATGAAATAATATTATTATCTGAAATTGTGTTAGCGTTGATTTTATATTTCTATTACAGAAACAAGCTTTAAATTTTTCTTCTTTAGTAGTATAATATCTTTATATGAAATCAGAAGGTGGACGTATGGACAACATTATTTTTAAGACATCACAGCTGAAATTTTTAAACATTGAGTATGAGGATATTTCATTAAAAGGGAATGAAGTATCATTTATAGTCGGTTCAAGTGGAACAGGCAAGTCCTCTCTGCTTAAAATTTTCAATCAGACATATTCACAATCATCAGGCAAGGTGTTTTATAACGGCGTTGATATAGATAATTCAGATACAATCTCTCTTCGAAAAGAAATACTTCTGATAAGTCAGAACGTATTTCTTTTTGATGATACCATAAAAGGAAACTTCAAGAGCTTTTATGAATTCAGGGGAGAAGAAATTATTTCCGAAGATGAAATGAAAGAATATCTTTCAATCTGTTGCATTGATTTTTCACTTGATGATGATTGTACAACAATGTCAGGGGGAGAGCGTCAGAGAATTTATACTGCTATATTCCTGTCCTTCAAGCCTAAAATTCTTATGCTTGATGAGCCAACTTCTGCGCTTGACAGCAGGAACAGCAAGGCAATGCTACAAAATATAATTAGTTTCTGTAAAGCTAATATAATTACATTAATTGTTGTCAGCCACGATAATGAGCTCACAAATGAATTTGCAGAAAATATTATTACAATACAAAAGGCGGTGCAATAATGAATGGTGCAGAAAAGCTGAATATTATTCAGTTCTTGCTTGTATATCTTCTCTTGATTATTGTACTTGTAATAATGAAGAAATCCAAAATCAATCAGACAAAGCTCCTTTTTGTGGGTAGCCTCAGGATGACAGTGCAACTTGTGCTTGCCGGCTTTATTCTTACATTCATATTTAAAAATCCGCATCCGGCTTTTACAATTGGATATGTTATTCTAATGACCACTTTCGCAATTTTCAGAGTACTTTCAAAAAAC
>CALMXN010000222.1 GCA_937871145.1 uncultured Clostridia bacterium | reverse complement strand
TAGACTAATTAATACTTATTTAACATCAAATTTTTAAAAACTGTTGACATTTATAAATTAAACAGATATAATATAATTTGTGATGTTCTGAGGTGAAATAATGGTATTACAATTAAAACAGCTCTTTGACATATCAGGGGATTTACAATCATTTGAATATGACATTTCTCTTGAAAATCTTAAGCAATATGAAAGTTATCCATTTATTTCTCCGATTGCAATAAATGGCACGCTTGTAAATAGGGCAGGAGTAGTCAGGTTTGACTATTCTGTTAAATTTACGATGAAGCTGAATTGCGACAGATGTCTTAGTGAGTTTGATCGTGAATATTCTTATGATTTTCATCATTACCTGGTTCGTTCCACTAACCACGATGATGACGAATATATTGAATGTCCCGATAACACACTCGTTTTAGACGAATTGGCTATTTCTGATATTTTACTACAGCTACCGTCAAAAATACTTTGTACTGACGACTGTAAAGGTTTATGCTCAAAGTGTGGTATTAATAAAAATATTTCCGACTGTGGTTGCCCGAAAGAATAGTCGTAACAGTTAAATTAGTTTTTAACATACCTGATATATAAGGAGGTGCCGAAAATGGCAGTACCAAAGAGAAAAGTGTCCAAAGCTAGACGTGATAAAAGACGTTCAGCTGTTTGGAAATTAGATGCACCAGCTTTCAGCAAATGTACAAACTGTGGAGCTCTTACTGTTCCTCACAGAGTTTGTAAGGAATGCGGATTTTATAAGGGTGTTCAGGTTATTAAGAAAGAAGCGTAATAACGTCTTCTTCAAAAATAAGAGGAGGAGAAATCCTTCTCTTTTTTTTAACAATAATCATTTTTCAGGAGGAATTTATGGCTGTAAAAATCACATCTGTCGTGAAGCATTCTTTGGCAGATAAAGCTAAAATTAAAGCTGATGACATCTTGCTGAAAATTAATGATAATGATATTCATGACGTTCTCGATTACATGTTTTATATTGCTGAAGATAAGGTAAAAGTTGAGTTTAAAAGACAGGATAAAATTAAGGAAGTTACTATTAAGAAAAGTGAATATGACGATATAGGGCTTGAATTTTCAAGCTTTTTAATGGATGAAAAACAATCATGCACAAATAAGTGCGTTTTCTGTTTTATCGATCAGATGCCAAAGGGTATGCGTGATACTCTTTACTTTAAGGATGATGATGCAAGATTATCGTTCCTCCATGGTAACTATGTTACACTTACAAATCTGAAAGATAGCGATATTGACAGAATAATTAATATGCATTTGAATATAAATGTTTCTGTTCATACGACAAATTCTGAACTGCGAGTTAAAATGATGAATAATCGATTTGCAGGTGAGAAGCTCAAGTATCTTAAAAAGCTTGCTGATGCGGGAATAACTATGAACTGTCAGATTGTTCTTTGCCCAAAACTGAATGATGGTAAAGAACTTGAAAGAACATTAAATGATCTTTCAGCATTATATCCTGCAGTTCAGTCTATCGCAATTGTGCCTGTTGGGATATCAAAATTCAGAGAGGGTTTGTATCAGCTTGAGCCTTTCACACAAGATACCGCAGCAGATGCATTGGATTTGATTGAATCAAAACAGAAAGAGTTTTTTGAAAAGTACGGGACACGACTTGCTTATGCTGCCGATGAGTTTTATCTGAAGGCAAAAAGAGATATACCTGAAGAAGAATATTATGAGGATTATCCTCAGTATGAAAATGGTGTTGGTCTTATCAGAGTACTTGTCAATGAGTTTAGCGATGCTTTAAATAAGACTGATATCAAAGATACAAATAATAAATTATCAATAGCTACTGGTTATGCAGCTTTTGATACAATTTCTTCACTTATTGAAAAAGCAAAAGAAAAGTGGCATAATCTAGAATGTAAGGTCTATGCTATTAAAAATAATTATTTTGGTGAGAATATTACTGTTGCTGGTTTAATTACAGGTGTTGACCTTGTAGAACAGCTTAAGGGTAAGGATCTGGGCGATTATCTTGTTATTCCTTCGGTCATGCTAAAGCAGGATAGTAATATTTTTCTTGATGATTACACAGTTCCACAAGTAGAAAAAGAACTTAATATAAAAATTAAAGTAATAAATAATAATGGAAATGAATTGTTAGATATACTGACAGACAAATCGAAAAGGAGTTGAAAAAATGGCATTACCAGTTGTAGCAGTCGTTGGAAGACCTAATGTAGGTAAATCTACACTTTTTAATAAGCTAATAGGTCAACGACTTTCAATTGTTGAAGATACACCAGGTGTTACAAGAGATAGAATATATTCAAAATGTGAATGGCTTAATCATGAGTTTATGCTTGTGGATACCGGAGGTATTGAGCCTAACTCTGATGATGTTATTCTTTCACAGATGAGAAGACAGGCAGAGCTTGCTATTTCAAAAGCCGATGTAATAATTCTTGTTACTGATATCAGATGTGGCGTTACAGCAAACGACTATGAAGTCGCTGCGATGCTCCAGAAATCAGGTAAGCCTATAATTTTATGTGTAAA
>CALMXN010000221.1 GCA_937871145.1 uncultured Clostridia bacterium | reverse complement strand
TTTCATTGAAACGACGGTATATTCTCTGTCCTTATAGCTGAATTTGTCACCAAGCTTAATATCACTGCTATTTATCTCATGGGATGGGGCTTTTTCAACGTCATCCTCAACAAGAGCAAAGCCATTTTCGTATAGCTCATCTTCGGTGATAGTGCGGAAAACAGGAAGAAAGCTGCCTATATCCTGTAACTCAATATCAGCACCATTAATTTCAGTAATCTTGAAAATATCGTCATCAAGTTCGATATTATCGCCGACTTTAAGCTTATATTCTTCATCTTCATCATCAAGAAAATATGGGTCATTATCAAAAACAGGCTCTTCAATAATAATTTCATCGGGCGGAATAACCTTTGCTGTAACTTCAAGCATAGCTTTGAATTCATCGGGGGTGAGAATATCTGCGGCATCAATGCTGTTTGTTTTATTGCCCCATTTATCAGGGATAGCAAATTTGTTCCACTCCTTGCCGTTAGTATCAAGAATGATTTTATCCTCACTGTTTTCATTGGGAACAAGACCTTTTAACGCAAAACGCTCATATAAATCAATGGTTGTGCTGACTTCAATTTCTGCAATATGCCCCTTGTTTCCGACTTCAAGCACATAAGCATTATCTGTATCATACATTACTTCGGAAAGCTCTGCATTTTTATCGTTCAAACCATATTCTGTGAGAATTTTTTCGGCGGCTAGGATTTTATATCTGTCAATATTATTTTCAGGACTTGCATATGACAATACAAATTTTGCGTGGTGAATTCTATCGTTAATATCATGCGGAGTGATAT
The DNA here is from genome assembly GCA_937871145.1 of uncultured Clostridia bacterium. Lineage (GTDB taxonomy): Bacteria > Bacillota > Clostridia > Oscillospirales > Ruminococcaceae > SZUA-444. The sequence goes on along the minus strand of CALMXN010000221.1, from coordinate 704 downwards.
ATTCCTTACTGTCGATAAGCTCGGCAATACGCTTTGCAACATCATTCCATGAAAAATTGACAGGCTGTTCGCCACTTTCTGTATAAATGCGAAGTCTTATACCCTTACCGTCATAATCGCAAAATCCAACATCACCCTGCCCGCTGTGACCGCCAATTCCATACTCATTTTTGAGCATTTTCGCAAAATCCTGAGTTGATGGGCTGTTTTCCTGATAAAACTGAACAATACGAAATTTTCCGTCAACAAAACCACTGCCACGCATAAGTTCATCATGAATAGCACTTTCAACGTTGACATTACCGATAAAAAGCTGCGATTTTGCTTTAATTGGGTTTTCTATAATATTATCTGTATCACCGAAAAGCGAAAGCTGTCCGTAACCGTTAGGGAAGCCCATTTCTTCATCTTCTGGTTCAATATCGACAAAATTAATATCGGACAATAAAAAAGCAGTATCATCGGTTACATCACCGTTTGATACTGCTTCATCTGTATTTAGTTGTATATCAGCTCGTTCTGAATTATCTCCTCCGCTGACTGCTTCAGATTGTTCATGAGTCCGACCCACTTCATCTGGTCTTGTGCTTTCAGTTCCTCTGTCACTCCTGCCTCTGCCATCATTTTCGGAAGAATTAAATCCAGCCTGCTGTTCGCTGTCCTGTCGATTTCCGCCAGATGTTCGTCCAATGAGATCGGAAGAG
>CALMXN010000220.1 GCA_937871145.1 uncultured Clostridia bacterium | reverse complement strand
AATAATGATGCTTCTTGAACAGCGATTGCCTTTAAAATCAGTTACAGTTATGGTCCAGAGGGAAGCCGGTCAGCGTCTTTGTGCTCAGATGGGGACAAGAGATATGGGTGCTGTTACTGTTGCTGTAAGATACTTCAGCGAGCCTGAAATTCTCTTTAATGTTTCAAAAGGCAGCTTTATGCCGGCACCGAATGTTGACTCCTGTGTAGTGCGATTTAATGTTAAGGAGAATACCCCTGAAGGAGTAACTGACGAAAAGTTTTTCTTTAAAATTGCACGAGGTGCTTTTTCACAGAGGAGAAAGACACTCGCAAATTCTGTTTCATCAGCAACAGGCTATGAAAAGCAAAAGGTTATTACTGCAATAGAATCAGCAGGGCTTAATGCTAATGTCCGCCCTGAACAGCTTTCAATGGATGCTTTTATTGCTTTTTCTGAGGAACTTAAAAAACTAATATAATATGTTGATATAAAAACAGGAATGACTTTTCATTCCTGTTTTCTGTTTATTATAAGAAAAATCAAGATAAAGATATTTAATGTTATGTATAGAAAAATAAATTTTATTTTGGGGTATGATTTAGACAATTTTCACACTATACAAATTGTATAATATTTCCATTAGCCTGTTGCAATACAGGACAAATATTGTATAGTGGTGAGAAGAATGACAAAAAACGAGACGTTAAATCAAAGGGCAGGTTCATATAGTATAAGTGGCATAACTTCGGTGATATTGTTTGGTATAATCGGGTTCATTGCTTCAAATACAACAATAACAGGCGGGCTTTCGCCTCTTAATGTATCTGCGGCAGCCTGTACGAATCTTCTTGGTTCGGTTGCAGTTTTCGCAGCAAGCATAATTTCGTATGCAATAAACGGAACAATCTCATTTGCACTTCCACAGATTTGCTCATTGATAGCGATTATCTGCCTGAAGTTTTTTATGAGTGAGATATGGGACAGGAAAACCACCCCTGTTTTTTCATCAGTATCAGCGGGGCTGGTTATGGCAATCTTCGGTGTGTTTGCTACTTTTATCGGAACATTCAGTATTCAGAATTTTGTCTTACATATGTCACAGGCCGTTTTATGTGCCTGTACAGTCTATTTTATTTTCATAGCTCATCAGGTAATCAAAAAAGAAAAAATCATTCCTGTCACTGGTAAGGCTGCTGCTTCACTTGGCGTTATATATGTTGTTGCTCTTGCTACTCTCACTTCAATAGATATTTCAAGGCTTAATTTCGGAAGAATAATAGGAATTCTTATAACACTTCTTGCTATAAAAAAATATAAGCATCTTGGCGGCGCAGTTGTCGGCGTTCTCACTTCCTGTGGAATTATTCTCTGCTCGCCTGTTTTGGGAAGAAGCACAATGCTCCTTGCCTGTGCAGGTCTGATAGCAGGGCTTTTTGCTGAATTCGGTGGTCTTGCAATTATTACTTCATTTATAATTTCAAATCTTGTAGGACTTGTTGCAATCGGCGTAACAACCGATACATTTCCGATGCTCATTGATGTTGGTATAGCAACTGTAATTTTTATTGTAATTCCACCGTCAGTGTGGTCGCGGCTTCTTCAATCAGTCGGGACATCAGCCTCTGGTGTGGAAGTTATGGCACAGAATGCAAGTGAACGGCTTGTTTTTGCCTCAAAGACCTTGAATGACGTTAAGGAATCCATCACAAAAGTTTCTGTTGCTATGGAAAAGAAAACCGAGGAACAGGATATAGTTTCAAAAGTCTGTGAAAATGTATGTAGTAAATGTAAGAATAACCTCATATGGTGGGAAAAGAATTTTGATGAAACAATAGCATCATTTTATAAAATTCAGCGCTCACTTAATGTTCTGGGTAAGGTTTCAGTAAAAGACTTCCCACAGGAGCTTAACCATTGTATCAACAACTTTCTTCTTGAGAATGAATTTAATATTCTTTACAGCGAAATCAACTATCAGTTCAGGCTGAAACAGAAACTCAAGGAAATGCGTGTAATGCTTTCTGATCAGTTTTCTGCAATGGAAGAGATGCTGACCTCACTCAGTACACAGCTTTCGGGTTATGCACGATCTGATAACTTTCTTTCAAAAAAGGTTTATGCCTATTTTCAAAAGAAGGGAATTGTGAATGCAAAATCCTGCGTTTATTATAATATTCATGGGAGTCTTACAGTTGAAATATATGCTGAAAGATTTGAACGCTATAATGATGAAGATCTTTGTGAAGAAATTTCAACAATTGTTGAAAGAGAGCTTGAGCTCCCACGGTATTCAACAGTCGGTGATATGACAAGAATTGAATTATGGGAAAAGCCAATGTATTTTGTTGATATCGGTGCATATCAGATAGCGGGAAAGCGCTCAGAAATTACCGGCGATTCATATGAAACCTTTATTGATAATGATACTGAAGCATATATCGTGCTTTCTGACGGAATGGGAAGTGGTAAGCGGGCACAGCTTGATTCTCTTCTTACGTCAAGTCTTATTTCCCGCCTTATAAGAGCAGGAATAGGCTACTCATCAGCAATAAGGCTTGTCAACACCTCAATGCGTGTAAAAGCGTGGGAGGAAAGTTTTGCAACTGTTGATATTTCAATACTTAACCTATGTTCAGGAACTTTGAAAATCGTAAAAGCTGGTGCCTCAGCAAGTTATCTTGTCCGTGGGGAACAGCTTAAAAAGCTTGAGACAACTTCACTTCCTATTGGAATTATTCAGGAAATTACGCCAGGCACAATAAATGTCAATCTTAAACCTGATGATATTATTATAACAGCATCAGACGGAGTCATTGAAGATGCACTTGAAAGTATCCGTCAGATAGCAGTAACAAACAGAAAAATGCCAGCTGAAGAAATGGCAGTGAAAATGGTTAAAGCCGTAAAAAAATTGGCAGACGAACGCTATTGTGATGATATAACAATTGTTATATCAAAATTAAAAAAGAATTAACAATAATTTAAGTAGTATTAACCAAAATATGCTTAATGAAAATGTATATTTTCATTAAAATTTTACAAAAACTATTGCATTATTACAAATTTATTGCTATAATATGTATAACAAAGCAGGGGGATAAAATATGAGCATAAAACTTTCAAAACAATATGAATTACCTTTGTATTTATTTCACCAAGGTAAAAATTATGATTCAGGCGAATTTTTTGGTTGCCATTATAAAAAAAGCAGTCGCCAACCGCGAAGCGGACTACCGAA
>CALMXN010000219.1 GCA_937871145.1 uncultured Clostridia bacterium | reverse complement strand
GTTTTCATACTCCATATAAGTATCGATATCAATGTTGAGTTCTTTTGCAAGATCTTCTGCAGTGTAACCACAGACTTCTCTGAGCTCACGGATTCTTGATGCGATTTCGTTAATTTCGTTTGGCATAATTATTCTCCTTAAAATAATTTGGGCTGTATTTAATTATACCACACAGGGATATTTATGCAACAGAAATCATACTATCTGCACGATTAATTCATAATAAACAGAAAATTGCCTAAAAATAAATACGGCAGTATTTTAAAATTTGTAATAGTTGTTTTTACTGTTTTCGTAGTATTTTAGTATAAACGCATAAAGATTAATGTTAATGCACTTTTTTAGAAAATAGCTATTTTTATGTAATTGTTGTATAATAATAAAAACTGAATTATAGAGGTGCATTATGAAAAAAGCATTGATTGTTGTTGATTTTCAGAATGATTTCGTCAGTGGAACACTTGGATTTGAAAAGGCAAGAGGGCTTGAGGATAAAATTGCAGATAAGATAAGGGAATATCGAAAAGGGAATAACGACATAATATTTACCTTTGATACTCATTTTGAAGATTATCTTTCAACGCACGAGGGTAAAAACCTCCCAGTAAAGCATTGTATTAAAGATACTGACGGGTGGGAGCTTTTCGGCAAAATTAGATCAATGAAAATTCCTGAAGATAAGAGCTTTGAAAAGAGCACCTTTGGTTCTCTTGAACTTGCAAAGTATCTTGAAATAAAAGTTTATGATAAAATTGAATTAGTCGGCTTGGTTTCAAATATATGCGTTATATCAAATGCTGTCCTTGCAAAATCAGCACTGCCTGAAGCGGAAATAATTGTTGATGCACAATGCACGGCAAGCTATGATGAAAGTATGAATGAAAAAGTCCTTGACATAATGTCAGGACTTCAGATAAATGTAATCAACAGATAGGGGAAAATATGAAAAAGCTTAATTATACAATGCTTTGTGACTACTATGAACTCACAATGGGGAATGGTTACTATTTATCCGGTATGAAGGATGTAATATCCTACTTTGACGTTTTTTACAGGACAGTCCCTGATAATGGTGGCTTTGCAATAGCAGCGGGACTTGAACAGGTTATTGACTATGTTCAGAATCTTCACTTTGATGATGAGGATATAGATTTCCTCCGTTTGAAAAATAAATTTTCAGAGGAGTTCCTTGAATATCTTAAAGATTTTCACTTCACAGGGGACATTTATGCGATGCCAGAAGGCACACCAATCTTCCCGAATGAGCCTTTTATGACAGTTAATGCTCCTGCTATCGAAGCACAGCTTCTTGAAACCTTCGTGCTTTTAACACTAAATCATCAGTCACTTATCGCAACAAAAGCAAACCGTATTGTCCGTGCAGCAGACGGAAGAATTGTTTCAGAATTCGGCTCACGTCGTGCACAGGGTGCTGACGGTGCAATTTTTGGCGCAAGAGCTGCCTATATTGCTGGTGTTGACGCTACGGCCTGCACAATTACTGACGAGCTTTTCGGTGTCCCTGCAACAGGCACAATGGCTCATTCTTGGGTTCAGATGTTTGATGACGAATACACATCATTTAAGACCTATTGTGAGCATTACCCTGATTCTGTCACATTGCTTGTGGACACATACAATGTCCTCAAGAGCGGAATTCCAAATGCAATAAAAGCCTTCGATGATGTTTTAAAGCCTCTTGGCAAAAGACCGGTCGGCATACGACTTGACTCGGGGGATATAACATACCTTAGCAAAAAAGCAAGAAAAATGCTCGACGAAGCGGGATATCCTGACTGTAAGATAGTTGCCTCAAACTCACTTGACGAGCTTATTATAAGAGATATGCTTCTTCAGGGCGCAAAAATTGATATTTTCGGTGTTGGTGAAAGACTAATTACTTCAAAAAGCTCTCCTGTTTTCGGCGGCGTGTATAAGCTTGTTGCTGTTGAAAATGATAAGGGCGAGGTTATTCCAAAAATAAAAATCAGCGAAAATGTTTCAAAAGTAACCAACCCACATTTCAAGAAGCTTTACCGTATTTTTGATACGACAAATAATAAAGCTATGGCCGATCTTCTCTGTGTTTATGATGAGAAAATAAATGAAGACCAGCCTCTTGAGCTTTTTGACCCTGATTATGTATGGAAGCGTAAAACTTTAAATAACTTTAAGGCTGTTGAACTTCTTCAACCAATCTTTAAAAATGGTGAGCTTGTTTACAAGTGCCCTGACATTAAAGAATCAAGAAGGTATTGTCTTGAACAGATTGATACTTTGTGGGACGAAGTAAAGCGTTTTGAAAATCCACATAAGTATTATGTTGACCTTTCAAAGAAGCTATGGGAATTAAAACAGTCACTTATATCAGAATTAAGCAAATCATTATAATAATAAAAACAACGGCAGGAATTTACCTGCCGTTTTGTTTTCTCTTTGATATAAAATAAGCCAGCACTGCAATAACTACAACACAAGAGCCTGTGATTATATATACTGTGTAGCTTTTACTTGTTTTTTCTACAGTAGTATCAGCAACATCAACCTTTGAATCTATATCAGATGTATTGCTTATTGTTTCCTTATCAGCCTGCTGAATGCTTAAATAATAAATCTCATTGATTTTATCATCGAGTAGCTGTGAAATAAGTTTATGCCCCTTTGCATTAGGATGAATATCATATTTTGAAATGTTTGTGTAATTCGTTGCATCCTTGTTGAAAGCATTGTAAACATCTACATAATAATAAATCTGTTCGGATTTCCCATCCCGTGTGCCAATGTTGTTTTCACGTATGGTTTTATTTATGTCGGCAAGTAAGGATTCAACAGCCTTATCAATAAATTCAATGTTCGTAGCATTGCTTAATGGATTGAATACTGTCTGATAAATTATCTTTGCCTTAGGATTTTGCTTTAAGATATAATCTTTTGTTGCGAGAAAACTAGTTTTGAAATTTACATTTGTGCTTTCCTTGGATTTTGATAACTCATCAGAAGTCAGATACGAAATAATATTTTTATAGACAGCCTTATCCTTTAGGTTTATATTTTTTATGTCATTGAATGTGTAATCATCACCAAGACCTGTTGCTTTACCTAAAGCCTTATAAAAGAATTGCAGAACATCGTTTCCGCCGATAGAAATAATAATATAATCTGAGCTTTTTAATTTATCATCATATTTTCCCGTTTTAAGCATTTCAAGCAGCTCTGCTGAGGTAAGTCCGTCACTTGCAAGATTATAATATTCTGAGAGTGAATATTTTTCCTTAAGCATTTTTCCGTAGTTCATTACAATATAGTTTTTTTCGTTGTATCCGTGCAGTGGTGAATCGTGACCATAACCTTCAAGCCCATAGCCTGTTGAAATCGAATCGCCGAAAATTGTAATCTTGTGCGGATAATAATCAATTTTATTCGGTTCAGCGGATGCAAAAGTTACTATATTCATTAATATAAAAAAACATATAAAAAGTATGCTTGATTTTTTTTTCATAAATTACCTACTTTCTGAAAGCAATAAGTTTTCTTCGTTTCCTTGCAGCAACCTTCATTAATTTATTTCCTGAAGAAACCACAAGGATTCCCATAGCAAGCGCTCCGGCGACGCCAAGCGTTTCAAGGAGCATATTAATAAATTTTGAGTTTTCACCTAATATACAATACTCCATAGTATAATACATCATTCCTCCCGGCACAAGAGGTATTATTGACGGAACAAGAATTACAGTAGCGGGAGTCTTCTCAATTCTTGCGAGAACTTCGGCATAAATTGCTGTAATAATTGTTGCAAAAAGATATCTTGTAATATCATCTTTAACGATAAGTCCCATAGCAATATATGCTCCCTGACTCAAAGCTCCGCCAAGTCCGGAATAAAACAATTTTCGTCCTTGTATATTGAATATAATTCCAAAACAGATAGAACCTATAAAAGAATACACACATTCAAGAAAATAATTCATAGGAATTCTCCTAACCTGTTATACCAAATAAGGTCAGCACAAGAGCAACACCAATAGCAATACCTGTTGCAATGAGTAAAGCCTCAATCAGCCCCAGCACTCCTGCAATAAGGTCACCCATCATAAAATCTCTCATTGATGTTGTCAGAATAAGACCAGGAACAAGAAGCATTATAGTACCAATGATAATTTTATCATAATGATCAGCAAGACCGAATTTAACAAAAAGTACCGCAAAAAGTGAACCTATTGAACTACAGATTATATTTATAAAAATTGTATTAGCTTGAAGCCTGGTTAAATTATCATAAAACATCTTTACAACAATGCCACATATCATTGAATAAGCAGCGTCTTTAAGATTCCCGCCAAAAAAAAGACAGAAGGTAGCAGGTGCTACAGCATACGCAATGGTGTTGGAAAGTTTATTATAGGTTTTCCTTGTCAGGATAATTTTTATCATTTCATTAACAGTTGTTAAGTCGGGCGTATTATTGCAGATATATCTTGAAAGATCATTAAGCTTGTCCACTTTGTCAAGGTCGGTTTCTTTTGAAAAAATATGCTTTGAAAGTGTATAGAAATCCTCATCCTCCATATTGATAGTCACAATTATTGCTGAGGGAATAGCAAAAATCTCTGTGCTTGTTGCTCCGTAAGCTTTGCATATTCTGTAAATTGATTCCTCAACCCTATATATTTCAGCACCAAATTCAAGCATAAGGCTTCCTATTTTAATTGCTACTGGCAACAGATTTTTACTTTGCATTATGTTTTCCTTCAAAATTAAAGTTTTTTCTTGATAATAAAAGAAAATTCAATTATAATTATTATAACCAAATTTATCGGGAGAATTAAAATGCTTGTAAATTTAGAAAACATAAACAAATATTATAATGGAAATCAGATTTTAAAAAATATCAACCTTACTATTGAAGATAATGATAGAATAGGTCTTATTGGTATAAATGGCTGTGGTAAATCAACGCTATTAAAAATCATTACACAAAATGAAGATTATGATAAGCTCAATGATATTGAAAGTACATTTGCTGTCACAAGGAATAAAACAATCGG
>CALMXN010000218.1 GCA_937871145.1 uncultured Clostridia bacterium | reverse complement strand
AACACCTGTAAGAGCTGATGCTGCAGCCATTTCAGGTGATACAAGATAAATCTGTCCGTCCTTAGTGCCTGAACGTCCTTCAAAGTTTCTGTTAAATGTTCTTAATGAAATACCTTTTGAATTTGGGGATTGTCCCATACCAATACAAGGTCCACAAGCACATTCAAGAATTCTTGCACCTGCAGAAATAAGCACAGATAATGCACCATTTTCAGCAAGCATATTGAAAACCTGCTTTGAACCAGGAGCAATTGACAATGAAACGTCAGGGTTTACTGTTTTACCTTTAAGAATATGGGCAACCTTTAACAAATCAACTAATGAAGAATTTGTGCATGAACCGATACATACCTGGTCAACTTTAATGTTACCGATTTCTACAACAGTTTTTACATTGTCAGGCATATGTGGGCAAGCAGCCATAGGAACAATCTTGCTTAAATCAATATTGATTTCTTCATCATAAACTGCATCTTCATCTGCTGACAAAGCTGTCCATACATCTTCACGGTTCTGAGCTTTTAAGAATGCTTTTGTGATTTCATCAGAAGGGAAGATTGATGAAGTAGCGCCAAGCTCAGCACCCATATTAGTGATTGTTGCTCTTTCAGGAACTGAAAGTGTTTTTACGCCTTCACCACAGTATTCAATGATTTTTCCTACGCCACCCTTAACAGACATAATTCTTAAAACTTCAAGAATAACATCTTTTGCGGCAACCCAAGGACTTAATTTTCCCGTAAGATTTACTTTTACTACCTTAGGGCAGGTAATATAATATGCTCCGCCACCCATAGCAACAGCAACATCAAGTCCACCTGCACCAATTGCAAGCATACCGATTCCACCACCAGTAGGTGTATGGCTGTCTGAACCAATCAAAGTCTTTCCTGGAATACCGAATCTCTCAAGATGAACCTGATGACAAATACCGTTACCTGGTCTTGAGAAGTAAATACCATGTTTTTTAGCTACTGAGCCAATGAAACGGTGGTCATCAGCGTTTTCAAAACCACTCTGAAGTGTGTTATGGTCAATGTATGCAACAGATCTTTCAGTTTTTACACGTGGCACACCCATAGCTTCAAATTCAAGATAAGCCATTGTACCAGTTGCATCCTGAGTAAGAGTCTGATCGATTCTTATTCCTATTTCCGTGCCTTTTATCATTTCGCCATCAACGATATGATTTTTTATAATTTTTTCGGTCAGTGTTAATCCCATATTTATAGTCCTTTCAACATTTTAATATAATTATTATTTTATAACATTTATATATAGTTTGTCAAGAATTTCACTAACTTTTAAAATTAAGATCACTTTACAATTTGTGGAATTTTTTATAATTTCAATTGACATTGACTATATAAATGGTATAATTAAATAGTGTGAATTTTATTCAATGTATAGTGTTCAAATGTATATTTTGATTATTTTATTTTACAATAATAAAAAAATATTATTGGAGTATGAAATGATTAAAGATAACAAATTTAAAAATAATGAAAACGACGACCAAGACACAAATAACAATAACAATGATAACAATAACAACGATTCAAACAATAATGATAACAATAATGAGGAATCTCAAATTGAGCAGATTGAGCAATTTGGTCAGGTTGAGCCTAAGAATGCTAAGCATCTTATTCATTGTTTCAGTGTAATTGGGCAGATTGAAGGGCATTATATTCTTCCACCACAAAACAAAACAACAAAATATGAGCATATTATTCCCGCTCTTGTTGCTATTGAACAGGACAGAACTATTGAAGGTCTTGTAATTATCCTTAATACTGTCGGCGGTGATGTTGAAGCCGGGCTTGCTATTGCAGAGCTTATTGCTGGAATGAAAACTCCTACTGTTTCAATAGTTGTAGGTGGTGGTCATTCAATTGGAGTTCCTCTTGCAGTATGTGCTAAGAGATCATTTATAGTTCCTTCGGCAACAATGACAATTCACCCTGTCCGTATGAATGGAACAGTATTAGGAGTCCCACAGACATTATCTTATTTTGATAAAATGCAGGAAAGAATTGTTCGTTTTGTATCAACCAACAGTAATATTTCAGCTGACCGCTTCAGACAGTTAATGATGAAGACAGGCGAACTTGTAATGGATGTCGGATCTGTACTTGATGGTGATCAGGCTGTTGAAGAAGGTTTGATTGATGAGCTTGGCGGACTTAGTGATGCTATTGAATGTCTTTATAAGATGATCGAAGAGTCACCAAAGCAATATGAAGAGGTAGAAAAATGATTTTACACACTATAATTGATATAAATGATATTTTTGCAGGTGAACAGAATGTTTTACCCACCCAATATGATAATATTTTGGGTGGACAGGTTGAATACAGGGAATATAATGGTGAGAAACAAGTCGTAAGGCTTCATTCTACGGATCCATATCTTTACCTGAAAAATGAATATATGCCGTATTCAAATTTGAAATAAAGAAAGTTGGAGATTAATGGACATAATTGAAATACTTAAAGCAGTTGTTTTTGGTATAGTACAGGGAATTACTGAGTGGTTACCTATAAGTAGCACAGGGCATATGATTCTTCTTGAAAAAATTATGCCAATGAATGTTTCAGATGATTTTATGAATATGTTCAGGGTTGTAATACAGTTTGGTTCAATTCTTGCAGTAGTTGTTTTCTTCTGGAAAAAGCTTTGGCCATTCGGATATGCGAATAGACCGAAGCCAGAGAACGGTAAAAAAACAAAGCTCTTTGTTCAGTCAAGAAAAAACAAAGACATTATGTATATGAGCAACATTGTTATTAAGAAAAATATCTTTGTAATGTGGTTCAAGGTTCTTGTTGCTTGTGTTCCTGCTGGAATTGTAGGAGTACTATTTGATGAAAAAATTGATAAAGTATTCTATAACTACAAAGTAGTTTCAATAATGCTTATCTTATTTGGTATTTTATTTATTGCTATAGAGTACTTCAACGAGAATAAAAAAGCAAGAATTAATGCAATAGCAGAAATTACATATATGACAGCATTGTTAATCGGTATATTCCAGCTTATTGCCGCAGTTTTCCCAGGAACATCACGTTCTGGTGCAACAATTGTCGGTGCTTTGTTAATTGGTGTTTCAAGAACAGTTGCAGCAGAATTCACATTCTTCCTTGCTGTTCCTGTAATGCTTGGAGCAAGTCTACTGAAAATTGTAAAATTCGGCTTCAATTTTTCAGCATTTGAATTAGCTATTCTTCTAACAGCAATGATTACTGCTTTTATAGTTTCAGTATTCGTTATCAAATTCCTTATGAATT
>CALMXN010000217.1 GCA_937871145.1 uncultured Clostridia bacterium | reverse complement strand
GGTATTCTCGGCGGTATGGGCTCATATGCTACACAAGTATTTTTCAAGAATATTCTTGACCATACTAAAGTAAACTGTGACAATGACCACCTGGATATGATTATATACAACCATTCGAGCATTCCTGACAGGACTGAATATATACTTTCAGGAAGAGAAGACGAATTGTTTGACGTTCTACTTGAGGATTGCAGAATGCTTCAGAATATGGGTGCGCAGCATATTGCTATTTCCTGCAATACTTCACATTATTTTGCTGACAGACTTCAGGACAATATTGATATTCCGATTATTAATATGGTTCGTGAAACTGTAACCGAAATATATTCAAAAGCAAAAAAGATTAAGAAAATCGGAATAATGGCAACAAAAGGTACTGTACTGAGTGATATATACGGAAAAGAATGTAAAAAACTTGGTATTGAAGCTGTATATCCTTCTCCTGAAATGCAGGAAAAGGTAACAGATATAATCTACAACCAGATTAAGCGTTCCCTTCACGGTAATTATGAAGAATTTCTTGAAATTTCTGAAGAACTTCTTGGTATGGGTGCTGAAGTAATCGTATTATCCTGCACAGAATTATCTGTATTCAAAAGTGAGCATAATCTGCCATCTATTTATGTTGATGCACTTGATGTATTAACAAAGAAATGTATAGTTTTAAGCGGGGGTATATATGAAGAAGTTAAGCTTAAATAGTATTTTAGAATTATTAAATCATCATAATCTTGTTGTTGATAAAAAAGTCAGCAGCAATGAGATTTGCTATATTTCTTATAATTCCCGTGATATAAAAGAAAATAGCCTCTTCTTCTGTAAGGGTGCTGCTTTTTCTGAAAAATATCTTGAAATGGCACAGAATAATGGTGCTGTATGTTATATTTCCGAAAAAAAATATAATGATAAGACAGATTATATTATTGTCAATGATGTTAGAAAAGCAATGGCATTTGTTGCTGATATGTTTTATGATAATGCTTACAACAAACTTAATCTTGTTGGTATAACAGGCACAAAAGGTAAAAGTACAACAGCATATTACGTTAAATATATTCTTGATGAATATATGAATGACATTGCTGAACCAAAAACAGCAATAGTATCTTCTATTGATACCTATGACGGAGTAATAAATAAAGAATCTCTACTTACTACCCCAGAGGCTCTTGACCTTCACAAGCATTTTGATAATGCTGTTTACACTGGAATAAAATACTTCACTATGGAAGTTTCCTCACAGGCTTTAAAATATGACAGAGTTCTTGGTGTTGAATATAAAATCGGTGCTTACCTTAATTTTGGTGAAGACCACATCAGCAGCATTGAGCATAGTGACATTGAAGATTATTTTACTTCAAAAATGAAGCTTTTCTCACAATCTGAAATCGCTTGCATTAGCCTGGATGATGATACAAGTCAGAGAGCATTAGGCTATGCAAAGAATTGCAAGAAGATTATTACCTTCAGTCAGAAGGATAAAAATGCTGATGTATATGGCTATAACGTAAAAAAAGACGGAAATGATATTACTTTCACTGTAAAGACAAATAGCTTTACAAAAGATTTCAGAATAACAATGCCTGGTCTTTTTAATGTTTATAATGCTTTATGTGCAATTTCAATTTGTATTGCTCTTGGCATACCAGAAAACTATATGTACAAAGGCTTGATGAAGGCTCGTGCATCCGGAAGAATGGAAGCTTACTCAAATGCTGACAAGAGCATTGTTGCTATTGTCGACTATGCTCATAACTCCTTGAGCTTTGAAAACCTTTATAAATCTGTTATGGAAGAATACAAAGGCAAAAAAATAATTACCGTTTTCGGTTGCCCTGGTAAGAAAGCTATCAACAGACGTCATGACCTTGGAACACTATCGGGTAAATATTCAGACAGAGTTGTTATTACCGAAGAAGATTTTGGTGAGGAACCATTAATAAATATCTGCAACGATATCGCCGGCTTTGTAAAGTCACAGAATTGTCCATATGATATTGTTGAGGACAGAGGTGAAGCTATTAAAAAAGCCATACTTGATTGTGATAACGACAGCGTAATTCTTATAACAGGTAAAGGTAATGAAACAAGGCTTAAGAGAGGTTCAGTTTATGTGCCTTGTGAAACTGATGTTTTCTATGCTAAAAAATATTTAAGAGAATATGATATTATCCATAAGCTTGACAAGAGCGAAATTATTAAAAATATTCACGATATATTCCCTTCTCTTCAGAAACACTCACTTGTTCATAATACAGATGAAAAATTCTATACAGATAAACATCTGAGAGATTTCAATATTATCAAGAAAATTGATAAAGAGGAAGCTGTTGAAAATATTTTTGATATTCTCCCTGCTCTGAAAAAGAAATCAGGTCAGACTATAGTAATTAAATACGGCGGAAGTGCTCTCGAAAACCCTGAATTAATACAGACAATTCTTGAAGATATTGGTGTACTATCAATATGTAATATTAATGTTGTACTTGTACACGGTGGCGGAAAAGCAATAACTGCAATGCTCAATAAGCTTGGTATAAAAACTGAATTTATTGACGGCTACAGAAAGACAACGCCTGAGGTTGCTGAAATTGCTGAAATGGTTCTAAAGGGAAATATAGGTTCAGACCTTGTTAATTCTCTTAAAGAATTCAGCCTTAATGGTGTTTCAATTTCTGGAAAAGACGGAAATCTGATTACTGCAACCAAAAAGCATGTTGACGGTGCTGATATCGGAATGGTAGGAGAAGTTGTTTCTGTTGATACAACAATTATAAATACGCTTGTATCTGCCGGATTTATTCCTGTAATTTCCCCTATTGCTTCAAGTGAAGAATATGAAACACTTAATGTCAATGCTGATGATCTAGCATGCAATATTGCTACCGCGCTCAAGGCAGATAAGTTAATATTCCTTACAGACATTGATGGAATTTTACTTGATCAGAACAATCCGCAGACTGTTATTCACTCACTTGATATTAAGCGTGCAAAGGATCTTATTGACAGTGGGTTTGTTGGTGGAGGTATGATTCCAAAGCTGCTCAATTGTGTTCAGGCAGTTTCAAATGGTGTAAACTGTGTATCAATTATTGACGGCAGAAGAAAACACACTATTCTTCTTGAAAGCCTTTCAGAAAAGAACTATGGGACTGTAATTTACAAAAGTGAAGCACAACCTTCAACATTAAACAAATAAATAAAAGAGCCTGATTGATTTCAGGCTCTTTTTGATTGTGCAAAAAAACTTGCGATTTTTTTATGCTATATTATTTTGTAATAACACTTGAATTGGAAATTTCAATATCTTTTGTTCCCGATGCAACAAAGCCAAAAGTAATATCAGAACCAGCTGCTATCTTTTGATTGTGAGTAACAGGAGAGAAAGTGAACTTATTCCCCTCTTTTACATAAGAAACATTCCAAACCTGTGTGATATCTGTTCCTTCAGGTAAAGTTATTTCAACCTTCCAGTCTGAAACCTCATTGTCAGTTTTATTCGAAATTTTTGCATCAAACTGAACATTATTCTTTGTATCATCACTCCAGCTATTGCTTGTTTTAAAATTTACAGATACTGTTCCATCGGCTGATGAAGAGTTATCAGGGGTGCTTGTACTGCTGTCAGTATCTGATGAATCATTATTACTGCTACTATCTTGAGCATCCAAATATGTATTGATTGCTACTTTTTCAGTTGGTTTTTGAAATGCTCCCATATTAATCAACACTAAAGCTATTAAGCCAACAAACAAAAGTATGAAAATTAACAGTGAAATAATCAGCGTTTTCTTTTTCAAAATAATCTCTCCTTCTTTTACTATTATATATATTTTATACCAAAAAAGGAAAAAATTCAATAGAAAAATATATATCACACTTATATGTTTTTGAATAATATA
>CALMXN010000216.1 GCA_937871145.1 uncultured Clostridia bacterium | reverse complement strand
CACAGCTTCACAGTGTTCCAGACTGTCAGTCAATTATTAAGAAAGCTTGTGTAGAACGATTAAAAAGCAAATATAATATTACCTGGTTTGAAGAAACCGGCGCACTTGTTCAGATTCAGTTCAGCATCCTTAAGGATAATGTATGTATATTTATTGATACTACTGGTCCTGGTCTTCACAAGCGTGGATACAGACGTAATTCAAACGATGCACCAATAAAAGAAACTCTTGCTGCTGGAATTATTGACCTTGCAAGAGTAAGACAGAACAGTATTATTGGCGATCCATTCTGTGGTTCTGGGACATTCCTGATTGAATCAGCTTATAAGGCATGTAATATTGCACCTGGTCTGCGAAGAAAGTTTTCTGCAGAAAACTGGGGCTTTGTACCAAAAGATATATGGATTGAAGAACGAAATAATTGCTTATCACAGATTAATAAAACTGCTGAATTCAAGGCTTATGGATTTGATATTGATGAAGAATGCATTGAATTAAGCTTGGATAATGCAAAAAAAGCAGGCGTTGGCAGTAAAATTGAAGTAAGCAATGCTGATATTACACAATACAAACCTATCGAGAATTCAATTACAATGTGCAATCCTCCATACGGAGAAAGACTTCTTGAAATAAAGCAAGCTGAAGACCTTTACAGGAAAATGGGTCAGGTCTTCTCCCCTAGTTCAAGCAACCCTTGTTATATAATTTCTCCTCATGAGGAATTTGAAAATTTCTTCGGTAAGAAAGCAGATAAAAAGAGAAAACTGTACAACGGAATGATTAAATGTAATTTGTATATGTATTTCAAATAATAATAATAATAAAGGAGCTTACTAAAATAGTAAGCTCCTTTAATTTTGCAAAATAAAAACCGGAGTAAAATACTCCGGTTGATTTTTTAATTATTATTCAGCATCTTCTTCAGCTGATTCTTCAAGCAAAGCTCTCATTGAAAGGCTGATACGCTTCTTATCAATGTCAATTTCAGTAATCTGAGCATCAACAGTTTGTCCAACAGAAAGAATGTCAGATACTTTTTCTACTCTCTGATTAGCTATCTGTGAAATGTGGATTAGTCCATCAATACCAGGAATAATTTCTGCAAATGCACCAAACTGTGTTACAGAAACAATCTTAACATTTACTACTGAACCAGCTTCATACTTTGTCTTAAAGATTTCCCATGGATTTTCTGAAGCCTTCTTGAATATCAATGAAACCTTTTTATTTTCTTTATCAACGTCCTTAATAGTTACTTCAAGCTTTTCACCAACAGAAACAATTTCTGATGGGTGCTTAACCTTCTGCCATGTAAGGTCAGGTTTTCTTATAAGACCATCAACACCGCCAAGATCAACGAATACACCGTAATCTGTGATAGATTTAACTTCACCAGTGTATGTTGCTCCAGCTTCAACAGTTTCGAAGAATTTAGTCTGAAGTTCGTCTCTCTTATCTTTTGATACAGCTTTGATAGAACCAACAGCTCTACCCTTCTGTGGATTTACTTCAATAATCTTGAATTCAACAGTTTTCTTTAATAACTGATCAAGCTTCTGGTCACGGCTAACGTTTGACTGTGATGCAGGAATAAATACCTTAACACCATTTGTTGCGGCAATTACGCCACCTTTTACAACATTAAGAACAACACCACTAAGGATTGTTCCGTCTTCTTTAGCTGTCATAACCTTATCAAAACCAACCATTGCATCAACTTTCTTCTTAGAAAGTGTTACGATACCTTCCTGGTCATTAATTTTGAGAACGATAAGATCAATCTCATCACCGACTTTTGCGACATCAGTAGCTTTTACATTAGGATCTTCACTGATTTCAGATACAGGAACATATCCGGTATGCTTTGTGCCAATGTCAACGATTAGTTCATTAGCATTAACAGAGGTTATGTAACCCTTAACCTTTTCTCCAGTATATATTTTTTTGAAGGATTGCTCTAAAGCCTCTTCAAAATTAAAGTCCTCATCCTGATTTTTTAAAATCTCACTCATTGTTGTTTGTACCTCCTTGATTATATAAGCCGGTGTAGAAGCACCAGCAGATATTCCAATAATATTTGCGCCAGAAAAATCAATGCTGTTTAATTCAGCGGCATTTTCTATATGATAACACTTGCAGTATTTATCGCAGATACTCTTAAGTTTTATTGTGTTGGAGCTATGTTTTCCACCAACAATAATCATAATATCTGACTTTTTTGCAAGTTCTGTTGTTTCAGCTTGTCTGATAGAAGTAGCATTGCAAATTGTATCAAATATAATTGCATCGGGTAAATGTTCGGCAAAAAATTCCTTACATTTATTCCACATTCTAATATTATACGTTGTTTGCGCAATAATTGCAACCTTTTTTTTAGAATTCTTTAATATTTTAATAAATAATTCATTAAGCTCATCCAAATCCTTGAATATATATACATCAGAACTGCAATGTCCTTTTATACCAATTATTTCAGGGTGATTTTCATCGCCTGCAATAAGTATAGTATAGCCTTCAGCTGATTTTTCATAAGCTATTTTATGAATTCTTGTTACAAACGGACAGGTTGCGTCAATGAACTCAATATTTCTACTACTCAGTTCATCATAAATGCTTTGTCCAACGCCGTGTGAACGAATTATAACTGTTTCATCACCAATAAGTTCACTACAGGTATCAATAATATGAACACCTTTTTGTTCAAGGTCAGCAACAACATCAGGATTATGAATTATCGGACCTAATGTAACGACCTGATCATGTGTATCTAAAATATTATAAACTATTTTTACGGCTCTGTCTACACCGAAACAAAAGCCCGCAGATTTAGCTGTGTATATTTTACAGTTTGTTAACATCTGTTTCAACCAACTCCGTAATAGATTCCATTATTTTAAGCTTGAGAACTTTCAGTTCACTTGGAGATTGTGAAGTAATCTGAAGTTCCTCAGGTGATATCATTTTGCCAAACCTTACAATAAGTTTACTCCTGAATTTCAGTTTGCTACCCTTAAATGAAATTCCTACAGGAATAACCGGTACCTGTGCTTTTGCCGCAATTAGTGCAACACCTGTTTTGCCTTTTCCTACCTTACCATCTTTTGAACGTGTTCCTTCCGGGAATATAACAAGATTATAGCCCTTATTGAGTCTTTTTATAGATTCATCAATGACTGACATGTCACCTGATCCTCTTACAACAGGGAAAGCGCCAAAAGCTTTAATCAATGCTGTGAAAGCAAAGTTCTTCTTAAAAAGCTCTTCTTTTGCCATATATGCAAACGGAACTCTTGTTGGGATAGAAATTAGTACAGGGTCTTCATAACATCTGTGATTACTTGCAAAAACATATCCCCCGTCTTTTGGAATGTTCTCTTTTCCTTCAATCTTAAGATTATAATGAATATGATAAATAAGATTAATTATTGGTCTTAATATATGATAAAAGAACATTTTTATGGGATTAACTTTTTCCTTATTATTAGTATTATCAATATTTTCTTTTATAGTTAAGTAAATTTTTTCTACAGATTGCTCAAGCGTAAGTACTGAAGTATCAATAAGTATAGCATCATCTGCCTGCTTTAATGGGGCAATTTCTCTGTGTGAATCATTATAAT
>CALMXN010000215.1 GCA_937871145.1 uncultured Clostridia bacterium | reverse complement strand
CTAAAGCTTTGCAAATAAGTGCAATATCAATTTCATTCATATAAACACATCCCTAATTTCATATTTATTTATATCTATATAATATCATATGCATAGATGCTTGTCAATATGTATTAAAGTATATATTACTAAAAAATCTTTTTTTCATTTCGCTAAACAAAATTATAATTATTAATTAACATACTTAGGCAAGGTGGGATATTGTGCAAATGCTTTTTCTAACAGCTTTGCACAAGGCTTGCTAAGACCTTCAATTCTGACTTCTATATTATTTATGCTATATTTATAGACAACTTTGTCAAATCTAAATCTTGATTAAGCAGTGTATATCTAAAATAAGTATTACTTCTTATTGCTCTCTAATTCAATCTTACCAAACTTATCTTCATACTTTTCAATACAATCTCGAATTAAAATAAGTATCTGGCTGTTGGCAGAACGTCCTTCATAGTCCGCAACAACATGCAGTTTTATCAGATTCAAGTATCGGCTTAATGAAGATCTTATAAGTTTACACAAGCAGCAAAATGTAACTGATTTTATATGCAGCTGTGAAAGAGGGCTCCCATTATGGTCGGCATAAGCTGTCCTGTCATTAAAATTACTTTATCCGGTAAGACTGAACATATCAATTCCGTATGAAGACCAAGCTACAAAATGGACTGAGCCATGGCGTAACAGATATTTCAATATTCATGAAAAGGCTGATTCTATCGTTTTTGTAAACAAGCAATACAGTGATGTTTGCTACAATGAGTGCGACAAATATATGATTGATAACAGAGATATACTTCTTTGGATTGGCGATGAGCCTTCTAATATCATTGACTATGCAAAAGAAAAACATAAGCCTGTTATCTCAATCAATACAGAAGATATTCAGTTGTAAGATTAACTAAAATAAAATATATTTATAAAAGCAAGACCGCTTACTTTTAAAACCCCCTTTTATAACATTACACC
Organism: uncultured Clostridia bacterium; assembly: GCA_937871145.1. GTDB lineage: Bacteria > Bacillota > Clostridia > Oscillospirales > Ruminococcaceae > SZUA-444. The sequence continues at coordinate 2,793 of CALMXN010000215.1, read as the reverse complement.
TGATACAAGCATTCTTTGTATCAGGTGTAATGTTATAAAAGACATAACCTGAGGCATATAATATATGCTTCAGCTATCTTAAATGGGCTGATACCCCGTAAACAATCCTTACGTGGTATCTGAGCCAAATTTAAAATAGCCTGTTTCTCAATCACGAGAAGCAGGCTATTTTTTTGTCCCTCCTTACGAGAGCAGTTGAAATTTTATCAATTATGTTATAAAAATCAGTCCTCTCTTTATGCATCTATACAAACTTTGAAAAAACACTCCGACAAAACATCGTTGCAGTATCATATATTCCGAGATGTTAAATCTGCACAATGTTACTTATCTAAAAAGACTTTATTGTTGTACAAATTTACAAACTTTTAATTTCACTACTAAAAAACAGACTCTGAGTGTCCTTAACGTATGAGAATGAAAAACATACAAGCGGTTATCATAATTTAGTCACTCGTTTTATACAATTCGCTGAACTTATAAAAACTTTTTAAAACTGACCATAAAAAACAATATATTTCGTTCTAATGAGTGAAGAGACACAACCTTTATAAAGTTTCAACAAGAAATTAAGCACGTTTTATGCAGTATTACAAAGTTTTAAAAAGACAGCTAAAATAATTCACATTTAGAGCTGATTTTGTAGGTACTTATGAGAAACGCTTTTTTAATGCTCTCTCAAAATAAAATTACAGGAGGTCAAAACAAATGACAATCAAACAAAAACAAGAACTTATAGCAGAGGTAGTTACACTATTACAGGCAAAACTTGAAGATGATATTACACAGCCTACACCAGTTCACAAAGCTATACAGAAAGTTGAAATGCTAACCATCAAGGAATGTACACAGGAAATTAAAGGCTTATCAGATCATACAATTCGCCAATTGATAGCACAGGATAAAATCCCTTACCTTCGTACAGGTCAAGGTAAAAAAGGCAAAATATTAATTTCAAAGAATATCTTACTAACATATTTCGGAGGTGCTGCATAAAAGTATTAAGGAACCACTGATTAATTATTCATATTGATTTTTTAACCTAATCAAAAACACAACATTTGGTGTGTTTTTTGGATTTTAGTTGATTAAATCAGTGTTTCCTTAACTTAATACATAGAGAATTTTAGATTTATATTTATGTATCTATTCTTATCATCTCAACAAGAGATTTGTTACGATAAATCAAGTCATTTCTTTTAGTAAAGCCTTGGTTTTCCCAAAATGCATTACCAACTTCATTTCTATCAAACACCACTAATGCAACTTTAATTATATCTAGTTCACCTAATGCTTCTAAAGCTACATTTAACAAATCTCTAGCAATTCCTCTTTTACGATAATTAGGATTTACAGCAGTATGATATATATAACCTCGACGTCCATCATTTCCTGCAATAATTACACCTATTATATTATTATTTTCTTCAGCGATAAAACACGTTTCAGGATTTCTCTTTAAAAATCGTGATATGCCTTCCTTTGAATCATCAATATTATTTAATCCCATCCCTTTACAAGATAACCAAAGTTGATATACATTTTCATAGTCTGCTAAAATCATCTTTCTTATATTCATAGTGACAACTCATTTCAAATTAATTTTTTATTATTATACCACATTATAAAATTAAATTCAAACAAAAGGAGACTGATAAATGGAAAATAATAAACAAATAAAAATACCCTTATGGCTTGGCAAGAAAAACAGTATTAATGAAGTTATCTTCTGCGAAGATTTTGTTTCAACAAGACCGCTTAAATGCATTAACGGTAGATTTTACAGCATTGATAGAGAGATTTCAGACAATTTTATCAATTATGAAATAGCAATGAAATTGACGGAATTCATCACAAACAATATTTCAAGGCGGGTAAAAAATCTATTTGAAGCACTTAAGCTCTACTGTTACAGCGAACCTCTTGAATTAAAACAGGATGAAATACATCTTCTTAACGGAATTTTGAAAACAGATGGTACGTTCATTGAGGGCAAACAGTTCTGTACTAATAGGCTAAATATTGGGTATCATCCTGAGATCAGAAACGGTGTATGTTATCCAACAAGTTTTTTGACATTCTTAAATGACTTACTTGATATAGATGATATAAAAACCTTGCAGGAGTTTATGGGTTACTGTTTGATACCATCAACAAAAGCACAGGCTATGATGTTCATTATTGGAAATGGCGGTGAGGGTAAAAGTCGTATCGGTATTATCATGCAAGAGATATTTAAAAACGCACTTCTAAGCGGTACATTTCATCGGATTGAAACTGATAAATTCTTTCGTATAAATCTTAAAAACAAACTGGTTATGCTTGATGATGATATGAAGATGGAGGGGCTACCAAGTACAGGTTACATAAAAAATCTTGTTACTGCTGAAATCCCCGTTGACGTTGAAGCCAAAGGAATGCAATCGGAACAAGCTCTCCTTTATGCTAGATTTCTTAGTTTCGGAAATGGCTCTCCCAAAGCTCTCTATGATAAATCAGATGGTTTTCAAAGAAGACTTTTGGTGCTCACAGTAAAGCCTATACAGCCTGATAGAATTAAAGATCCTGACATTGCAGATAAATTTATTGAAGAAAAAGAAAAGGTTTTTATCTGGATGTTTGATGGGCTTTTAAGGCTGATTAAAAATAATTTTCAATTTACTGTGTCGGATAAAACAAAAAGGAATGTAGCAGAGGTAATGGCTGATAACTGTAACATCATTGAATTTTTGCAGGACAGTGCATACATTTCTTTTGGTACTGATTTTGAAGAAAGTACAGCCACTCTATACA
>CALMXN010000214.1 GCA_937871145.1 uncultured Clostridia bacterium | reverse complement strand
AAGAACAATTGAAATAGATGGAATGCCTTGGTTTGTGGGAAAAGATGTTGCAACAGCACTAGGATATATGAAAACAGAAAATGCTCTTGCAAGACACGTTGATGAGGAAGATAAAACACTCACCCCATTTCAGGGTGGGTGCTCGACTGGTTTGCAGAAAACAATTATTATCAACGAAAGCGGTCTTTACAGTTTAATCCTTTCTAGCAAGCTTCCGTCAGCAAAAGCTTTTAAACGTTGGGTTACTTCTGAAGTACTCCCGACAATTCGCCGTCATGGTTTTTATGCCACAGACGAAACGCTTGATAATATGATGAATGATACAGAAACAGCGGAAAAACTTTTCAGGGAGCTTAAAGCCGAAAAAATCCGAACAAGAGAACTTGAAAAGAAAAATCAGCTTTTTTCCGGAAAAGCAAATTATTATGATAATGTCCTTGCCAGTGAAACGCTGATTCCGATAACATTCATTGCAAAGGATTATGGAATGTCAGCGGTAAAGCTCAACGCCATGCTTTATGCTTATGGAATACAGTACAAGCTTCGAGAAACATGGGTTTTGTATCGTGATTATCAGGATAAGGGTTATACACAGTCAGTTACAATTATTCCGAATGGTGATGTGAGCAAAACAAAACTTCATACCTACTGGACTGAAAAAGGTCGGGAATTCCTTTATGATTTTCTGAAAACTGAGGGACTTTTCCCTGTATGTGAGATACAAAAGTTTTGATTTAATTAGTATTACGGCAGGATATAATGCCTGCTGTACTCAATTTGACCAAAAAAATCGCTAAATAGGCTTGACAATAACCGCTTTAAAGTGGTAAAGTATAAGGAGAGATAGATATGAACGTATCACAGCTTGATAGCACATTCGCCATTCTTTGTGCAGTGAAGGTTCTTTATAAGAATGGATACATTAATAAGGCAACATTTGATAATATTTGCAAGAACGAAAATATAATCAGAAACAAAGTCAACAGCAGAAATGCTGCGTAAGGGAGGATACTTATATGTTTGGATTACCAATTGACAGAAACCGTCCGAGAAATGTTGTTTTCTATGGTCGTGTTTCAACAGAACACGAAGCTCAAATTTCAGCTCTTGAAAATCAGATGCAATGGTATGATGATATTGCAAAGCGTTTTCCGAATTGGACAGTCGTTGACCGTTACATAGATGAGGGCATTACAGGAACTCAGGCGAAAAAGCGTCCTGCATTTATGAAAATGATTGAGGACTCAAAGACAAAAAAGTTTGACCTTGTTGTCACCCGTGAGGTTTGCCGTTTTGCTAGAAATACTGTAGATACACTAACACATACAAGAGCACTACGCAATCTTAACATCGAAGTTTATTTCGTTGATGATAATATCTGGACAATGGACGGTGACGGAGAACTTCGACTTACAATTATGGCTACGCTTGCACAGGAAGAAAGCCGCAAGGTTTCCGAGCGTGTTCGAGCAGGAGATCGGAAGAGCACAC
>CALMXN010000213.1 GCA_937871145.1 uncultured Clostridia bacterium | reverse complement strand
AATTCCTTTTGTGCGGATTGACTGACAACTGCTGTTACTACTGCAATAATGGGACGTTCTGAAGTATTCATTACTGGGTTTCTTCTTTCTGATATTTTTATTCAAATAATGTGGTATCATGTATTTAAAGTGTTAATGTGCCTCAAATATATACATTTTTATTGAAGCAGGAGACATGACTTCTGGTAAATATGTAACCAGCCACCTCAGAGGCAGGAGAGATATTGTCTAAGTTATAATTATAACTGAAAATTGCAATATAATCAATTATATTTTGTAAAATTAGTTACATGCTTTTATCATTTTGTCCACCTTTATATCATATTATGGGTTTACATATTATAGTCAATATGATATATTATACATGGTAAAAACACTATACTTTTAAATAATTATTAGGAGGAATAGGTATATGAAAACGTTTAAGTCAGTCAGATGTCTCATTGCAGGTCTGACTGCAGGTGTAATGCTTTGTTCATCTGTTGCCATTTTACCTGGCTTAACGATGGAAGTAGAAGCGGCAACTGTATGTACGGTAAACACTGATAAAACATATCAGATGATCCGTGGATTCGGCGGTATGAATCTTCCTGAATGGATCTCACAGGGTGCCCAAACGCAATGAAAACACATTTATGCGATGACCTGGCAATTATCGACATAAACATCGAATCTATGCTGTTGATTAAACTTTTTCACATGATACTGAATTCTGAATCCAAACGGAACGCAGTTAAGATAAAAGTCTGCATTACAGTTTTCATTAACCACAACTTTTTTAAGAAGTTCGCCGTAGATTTCAGTACTATCTGTATTGAGGTCTGCTGTTTTGTTTACTTCAATAATGTAGGAACGAATACCGTCAAGCTGACGCTGATGTTTTCCGCTGATATCCTGACTGGCTGCAATTTCCTCCGTAAGGCGTGCTATTTCGCTGTCATAAAAGGCGGTCTGTTCCTTCAAATCGGATTTTGAAATCAAATCATCAAGCATAAGGTCAATGGCTTTTCGCTTTTTTCGGCTATAGCTTTCAATTTCAGCTTGAAGCGGTGCAGTATTTACAGATGGTTCATTCTGCTGAACAATCTGAATTTCATTCAGCAAATCATCAATAATATCAGCTCTTGAGCCCTGAATGTGTTCCAAAATGTACTTCATGCAACGTTCCAGAACTCTTTCATTAATAGCTATATTATCACAACCAACCTCAGCACCATTAGCATCAATTCGATGTTCCGTTCCGTATTTACCACGATTTACACACCTAAGTGAACGATTAATTTTGGTTGCCTTACCCATAACATTGTAAGTGTAACCACATTTTCCGCAAACCATTTTACTGCTAAACCAATAATGCTTTGAGTATTTTCGACCCTCTCTTGAAAGCTTACCTCGCTCATAAATTTGTTTCTGAGTCAAATCCCATACTTCTCTTGAAATAATAGCTTCATGATGGTCGGTTATTGTTATAAGCGGAGCGTCAGGATTATCACCATTATTCTGTACAACCCTCTTTGAAAGAAAATCCGTTGAATAATGCTTCCATTGGGTAAGGTCACCTACATATTTATCATTTTTCAAAGTACGGCAAACTCCGTCCTCACGCCACATCTTGCCATTAACAGTAAGATGTCCAGCAGCATTGAGTTCATTTGCAATAGTATGACAACCCTTGCCCTCATAAACATAACTATGAAAAATAGACCGTACAACCTCTGCTTCATCTGGTACGATATATAGCTGACCGTCTTTGATTTCAAAGCCATACATTCTGCTTTTGCCGTAAACCCAGCCATTTTCCATATTGCGACGAGTACTCCATTTTACACGCTCAGAAATTTTCCTTGATTCCTCTTGTGCAATACTTGCCATAATAGTCAAGCGAAGCTCTCCGTCCTTATCACGAGTATCAATATTGTCATTCATGAAGATAACACCAATACCAAGCGAAGAAAGTTTTCGGGTGAAACAAAGAGTATCAACAGTATTTCTTGCAAATCTTGAAACCTCTTTTGTAAGTATCAAATCAATTTTTTTATACTCCGCATCTGAAATCATTCTGTTAAATCCATCACGTTTCTTAACTGACGTACCTGTGATACCTTCATCATAATAAACCTCAATCAGTTCCCAACCATCATGGTCGCTTATGTATTCAGTGAAATATTTAATTTGTGCAGATAAAGAATGAAGCTGATCTTCCATATCCGTTGAAACACGGCAATATGCC
>CALMXN010000212.1 GCA_937871145.1 uncultured Clostridia bacterium | reverse complement strand
ATAACGGAATGAATATTGCTATTATTGATACTTCGGCCGCCTGTCATATGCCAGATGTGCTTGAAATGCCCTACAGACCACATATTATTGGTTCAGGTGAGGCAAATGAAAAGAAATACACCTATCGTCTTGGTGGGCATACCTGTCTTGCTGGTGATATCATCGGGGATTATTCCTTTGATGAACCTTTGAAAATCGGTGACAGACTTGTTTTTTGCGATATGGCAATATACTCAATGGTCAAGACGAATACTTTCAATGGTATGAAGTTACCTTCCATTGCACTTTGCGACAAAGGCGGTAATACTAAAATAATTAAAGAATTCGGTTATGAGGATTTCAAAAACAGATTATCATAATAAAAAAGAGCTTGAAATTTCAGGCTCTTTTTTTGTTGCTTATTGCGATAAATAATTATCATATAGCTTGTCTTTTTTCATATACATTAATCAGGAGTGATGTATATGAAAAAAATTATAGCTGTTGTAATAATGACAGCATTTCTTATCCTGTTGCCAACGGGATATGCCAATACAGATATAACGCATAATGATTTTAACCAAGAAATAAGTACAATTAAACAGCAATTTTATTTGCCGACTAATGCTGTTGTACCAAAGACAAAAAGCATTACATTATCCTTTTTAGGCGACTGTATTCTCGGCTCTTATAATGGAGAAATGTCGCAGAACAGTATAGCCTATTACACGAAGACAAAGCCCGCTACATACTTTTTTGAAAAATGTATGCCTTATATAGGAACAGATGATTTTACTGTTGCAAATTCAGAAAATGTTTTTACTGATTCAAATCTTCAAGGTCAGGACAAAGGGTACACTCCTGCTTATTGGTTCAGGAACAAATCAGCATACGCTGGAATTTATAAGGTAAACAGCATTGATACTGTTGTGCTTGAAAACAATCATCTCTATGATTATGGCTTGCAGGGGTATAAGGATACGGTTGCTGCCTTTGAAAAAGCCGATACCCGCTGGAGTGATGTGAATCATCCTGTTATCCTTGAAAAAGACGGGATAAAAATAGCTGTACTTAATGTAATGTTCGGTGAATGGGGTAGCCTCACCAAAACAATAACTCAGCTTAATGAACTTAAAGATAAGGTTGACGCAAGAGTTGTATTCTTCCATAGCGGTGAGGAATTCATTCATTACCCTGAGCAATGGAAGATTAATCACTGCCACACACTTGTTGACAATGGTGCTGATCTTGTTATCGGCGCTCATCCTCACGTTATTCAGCCCTTTGAAGTATATAAGGGCAAGCATATTCTATATTCACTCGGTAGCTTCTGCTTCGGGAGTTCACCCTTCCCGGAAAACAGAACGCTGATTTATCAGGAGCGTTTCACCTTTGATGAAAACAACAACCTCATAAATCAGCAGGAGTTTATTATTCCGTATTATGTCCATTCGGGAAAAAGAAACAACTATCAGCCTTGCCCTATAAGTGATGAAAAGGCACGAATGAATGTCCTCGACTTCATGTATCAACGGACAAAAAAGCTGATGTCAGATTAAAACCACTTTTTCTTCTTAAAGTAAATCAAGCAGGTTATACACACAGCAACACTCAGTATAATTACTGCCAGATAGCCATACTTCCACGCAAATTCAGGCATACGCAGATTCATTCCATACCAGCCGGCTATCAAAGACAACGGCATGAATATTGATGTGATTACAGTGAATACTCTCATTAAATTATTCTGCTCTATGTCTATTTTAGCCTGATAAGCCTCTCGCATCTGTGTGACATAATCCCTTAGATTAAGAACAGTTGAAAAAAGCCTGTCAACTCTGTTGTCAAGAATTTTATAAATTCTCAGATAATCATCGCTAAGCAGATTATTTTCATTTTCATTAAAGCCTTCAAAAATAGTATTTAACTGTTCGTAATATCTTTTGAGCTTTAAAAGCTTCTTTCTGTACTCAACAATCTTTTCCGTACATTCACCGCTTGTCCGCTCGAGCAGATCATCCTCTGACAGAGTAATTTCCTCTTCAAGCTTTTCAAGATAATCCATATCATTTTTTATAAGCTCAACAAAAAACTGATACAGTATTCTCTGAACCTCAGTGTCCTTTTCAGCAACACTGTTTGCTATAGAACGTACTTCCTTCATGTCAGACAGTATGCACAAGTCATTTTTACTGAAATATATAAGAATATGCTCTGTTTCAGAGTCGGGCTTGTTGATATCATACCAGTTGAAGGATATCATATCAAAGTCAGAAAAGCAGGCGAAACGTTCAACTCTGCCTGTCCTGATATGCTGTATAATGCTTTTATCAACATTGCTCCTGAGTTCATCTATTTGTGTAAGCTTCAATACCTTTATCATTTTATACCTCCAGAACATTTTAATTCATTTTATAATTATTATACGGATATGTCAATACAAAAAAAGAGTGGCGCTTGCCACTCTTTTATCCTGTAACATTATCTATAATAGTAAATGAATCCATATGGCAAGTAGAAACGAACCACAGATTTGCTCCACTATCCAATGCAATTATACCCGGTGCAACGGCTACAACTGTTGCGCCAGTGATCGGAACACCGCGCGGTATACAGATTATTTCTCCTACTGAAATGAGACTACGGATAGACTCATCACAGCCACTGCAAGTCGGGCATAAGCATCCTGAAACATAGGTAATTTGGGTATTATATGTTGCACTTAATAATTCCACCCTTGCGATCTGACAGACATTAACGTATTCTGTTGGGTCACCTGATGAAGTTACTACAACAATTCCGTTGTTATACGGATCCAGCATACCTGTTGGTGTTCCAGTTATAATAGTGCCATCTTGCATTGTGAACGAAAAAGCAGTTGTAGGATACAGCGTAATCAGCTGAGCAAGCAGATTTTTCATCTGAAGTTCGCAGATATTGCATTTTGGTGCACCCTTTGTACAACTATCTTTGCAACCATCACAACAAAATTCATCGTGAGCATAATAGTCACAGTTACTTCCGTGATAAACAGTCATTTCTGGTTCGAACATTCCATTTTCATCGTGACAACTCATAGAAATTCTCCTCTATAGTAAACTGAACAAATTGTTCTTTATATAATATGTTACATAAAGGAAAATTGTTAATGAGTGTGAACTATTAGCCCCAGTAATTACCGTCCATATCGTTTTCGCCGTACATATCAGCATCCTCGCCCATAAAGTTATCATCCATACCGCGGGCATTACTCCAGCCATAGTTGTCTTTAGAACCGTAGGAATTACCCCAGCTGTTGTCAACCATATCATTTCCATAAAAATCATTTTTCATATCTGGGCAACAACAATTATCAGGCATTTTTTTAGTGAATTTCTTTGTATAACAGCAATCACAGACAGTATAACATACTTTCCTTGGACGGCAGCAACATCTTTCTTTTACTATAGGTTTAAAACCGCAACCGCAAGGACCTTTATCCATATATCCGCCATGCATCATGTTTTCCATTCCCATATTATTATTCATTTTATTAAACATTGTCAAAACCCCTTAATTTGTTTTGTGAACGTAATGTTCTATACATAATATGTCGAAAAAACTTTTTTGTTATCATTATATGAAAAAAAGACTGTATCAATTAAGATACAGTCTTTAATATTATTTTACTTGTTCTTGTTGAACCAGATTTCATCAGCGTATTGCTTGATTGTTCTGTCACTTGAGAACTTACCGGCATTGCAGGTATTCATAAAGCACTTTTGTGTGAAGCTGAATCTGTCTGAATAATCCTTATTCGCACGGAGCTTTGCCTCAATATAGCTTTCAAAATCGTGAAGTATATAATAAGTGTCAGCTCTGTTGTAGGTTTCTTCAAGAAGACAGTCGCGAAGGTCATCGAACAACCCTGTTTTGCCATCATCAAATGTTCCGTTTGTGAGTGAATCAATAACCTTCTTAATGCGTGGGTTATTATCGTAAATCTTCATTGGATCATAATCCTTTGAGATTTTTTCAATTTCCTCAACTCTTGCACCGAAGATATAGTTGTTTTCTTCCCCAGCCTGTTCAACAATTTCAACATTAGCGCCGTCGAATGTTCCGAGAGTTACCGCACCGTTGAGCATAAACTTCATATTACCTGTTCCTGAAGCTTCTGTACCTGCTGTTGAAATCTGTTCTGAAATATCAGCAGCTGGTGTAAGCTTTTCTGCATATGAAACATTATAGTTCTGAACAAACAATACAGCAAGCTTTTCATTCACATCATCGTCAGCGTTAACCTTATCGGCGATTGAGTTGATTAGCTTGATGATTGCCTTAGCCCGCGAGTATCCTGGAGCAGATTTTGCGCCAAAGATAAATGCTGTCGGGTTAAAGTCCTTGATTGAACCGTCCTTTAAGCCAAAGTAAATATCAATGATTGAAAGAGCATTCATAAGCTGACGCTTGTATTCGTGAAGCCTCTTAATCTGAATGTCAAAGATAAAGGTGCTGTCAAGGAGTCTGCCTTCCTTCTTGTCGATATATTCAACAAGCTCCTGCTTCTTTATTTTCTTTATTTCATCAAAAGCCTTTATAACAGCCTTGTCATTCTTATACTTTTCAAGCTTCTTTAATTCATCAAGATCAGTTGTCCAGTCATCACCGATTTTATCAGTAATGAAATCAGCAAGCTGTGGGTTTGCAAGTGCAAGCCAGCGACGCTGTGTGATACCGTTTGTCTTGTTGTTAATCTTGTCTGGATATAGCTTATGCCATTCAGCAAGTGTTGATTCTTTAAGAATTTCTGTATGGATCTGTGCAACACCATTTGTTGAAAATGTAGCATATACTGCCAGACGAGCCATATAGATAAGATTGTTTGAAATTATCTTATACTGCTCTCTGTCTTCTTCAGCAACGCCCATTGCAATTAAATCCTTTTCAAGCTGCTTGTCTATCTTCACGATAATCTTATATACGTTTGGAAGAACTGATCTGTAAAGCTTTAGACTCCACTTTTCAAGTGCTTCTGCCATAATAGTATGGTTTGTATATGCAAAAGTCTTCTTAGCAATATCAAAAGCCTTAGCAAAAGTTAGACCTTCAAGGCTTAGGAGTCTTATAAGCTCAGGGATAGCGACAACAGGGTGTGTATCATTAAGCTGAATTGCATAGAAATCAGGGAACTTTTTAAAGTTTGTTCCGTGCTTTTCCTTAAAGTCAGCAATAATATTCTGCAATGCTGCAGAAACAAAGAAGTACTGCTGTTTGATTCGAAGCTTCTTGCCCTTGTCTGTATCATCATTTG
>CALMXN010000211.1 GCA_937871145.1 uncultured Clostridia bacterium | reverse complement strand
CCGCATTTAACAATGACGGATTTAAAAACTATCAGAAAAATGCGAGCAATGAACTTTTTGACAAAGTAATTGAAGCAATAAAGCAACTTAATAATGAAATTGAAAATGATTTGTCACTCGGCGAAGGCTTTATGATAGGACATAGTTATTTTTGCTGTGATAATCCTGAAAGTATTAATGACCTATGGGTAAAAAATATTATCAGTTATGAAATTATTCCGTTAATTGAGGAGTATTGGTTTGATAATAGTGAAAAGATTAAAGAGGAGCGCAGCAAGCTTTTGAATTTACTTTAACGGAGGAACAGTATGGAAAAATACAAAAACAGTATTTTTATAAAAAATGTGTAACCGTCAAACCACCCACACCTTGACATCAATTAAAAACACCGCCCAACTCAACAAAAACGAGATGGCGGTGAAATTTTATTTATACAGTTTTCAGTTTAAGGTTTCGGGGTAAATCTTCACTCCATGGCAGCAGCGTTTCAACGTGATTGTCCGATAGAATTTTCTCAAAAAGCCAGACCAGATAATCGTAAGGTTTCAGATTGTTTTCTTTCGCGGTTTCAATTATGGAGTACACAATCGCAGAGGAATTTGCTCCACCGGGCGTGTTGCAGAAGAGCCAGTTTTTCCTGCCGATTACGAAAGGTTTTATGGAGCGTTCTGCACGATTGTTTGTAAGTTCAAGCTTTGGATTTTTAAGAAAAGTTATCAGAGTGGACTTCTGATTTATGGCATAACCGAGCGCCTTGCCGGCAAGACTTTGTGGCAAGGTTTTTTCATATTCGGATTCTGCCCATGAGAAAAACTCCGAAAGCAGCTTTTTACTCTGATTTTTTCGGATTTCTGAGATGTCTGCAAGGCTTAGATTTTGAGATTCCAAAGGTTTTTTTGAATCAATACGCTCAAAACTAAATAGCTTCTCAATGTACAGAAATCCCTGTCCTGCAACAGTTGAAAAGTCAGTTTTGTCAGCCTGTGATTCAAGCGCTTCAAGGAATTTTCTGCGAACATGAGCCCAACATCCAACTCTTTTCACGTTTTCAAGCTTATTGTAACCCGAATATCCATCGCATTGCAGATATCCTGAAAAGCCAGTCAAAAATTTCTTTGCATAATCACCGGACCGCCCTTCCCTGTAATCGTACAGCACAATCGACGTATCTGCGTGCTTCCCCGTTCTGTAAAGCCACATATATGACTTTGTGACAGCCGGACGATTTGGTTCGCAAAGGACTTCCAAAGGCGTTTCGTCTGCATGCAGAATACTTTCTTTGAGAAGAATTTCATGCATCTTTTCATACAATGGTTTTAAGAGATTTGATCCCGCAATCACCCAGTTCGCCATCGTCTGACGGGAAATCTGTATTCCCATGCGTTTTAAATCCTGTTCCTGACGATACAATGGCATAGCATTACAGAATTTCTGATGCATAATATGTGCCATCAGGCTTGGTGAAACAAGACTTTTTTCAATTAATGCAGGAACATCTTCTGCTGTTTTAAAATTTGCTTCAATTCCGTTTTTATCGCATTCTTTGCAGACATAAACGGCTTTTTTATGCTCAACAACCTTAACTTGTGCCGGAATAATTTTTAATTCACGACGGATTTGATACTTCATCAAAGTCATTTCAGAACCGCATTTTTCGCAGATTTTTTCTTCTTCTGAAATGTCTGAAATCACTTCTTCAACAGGCAAATCGCCATACTTTTCTTCAAAACTACGTTTCTTTTTTCTTTTATGTGAAGGCACGATAACTTCCTCAATTTTTGGTTCAGGAAGCAGTGGAGTCCGCTCGGATTCAGCTTCATTGAACAGATTCAACTGCTCATAACCATCCGCTATTTGTTCTGAGGATGCTCCGAAGATTTTCTTTTTGCTGAGTTTTAATTGCTCGAGATAATGCTGATTTATTTTTTCAAGCTTATCAACTTTTTCAGCAAGATATTTTGTCTGCTTTTTGAGAGCTGAAATCTGTGCCTTTGCCTCTTCTAATGTCAATTCCTTTTCCACAAAAATCGCCCTCTTTTCTCTCGTTTTCTTTATATAATTATACCATAAAACCGCCTTAAAAGCAAGAAAAAATCCCATAAATACAGGATTTTTTCATAGAAATATATGGGGAAATTTTAGTAATTTATACGGTTGAAACTTCTGATTTTAATGCTTCATATCTTTTGATTTCTTCAACCCTTAAACCGTGCATAAGCCAGGATAATTCTTCTTTTGTTATGCTGTAAACATCATCTGAAATGTGCCTTGTAAAATGGAATTTTTCTCTTTCTATCCTCTTGTAAAGCAGACAAAATCCATCTCCGTCCCAGTACAAAATCTTTATTTTGTCACAGTGTCGGTTATGAAAAACAAACATCGCATCTGAGAACATATCGAGCTGAAATTTT
>CALMXN010000210.1 GCA_937871145.1 uncultured Clostridia bacterium | reverse complement strand
CTAATAATGGAGCAAAAAAAGCTACAAGTAAAAAAACAATTCCCCAGCCAAAATTAAAAGCATCCAAATAATACTCTCTATCAATATCCTCTTCAACTCCAAAAGATAAATAAAATTCGGTGTGAGGTGTCATATAAAGCAATCCTATAATTGATAAAAAAACTGAACCGAAAGCTAATGCTACTCTGTTAATCAGCGCAATAATTATTGTTTTCCTTTTCTTTGCCTTTTCACTCATCTTCATTGTCAGTTCTCCTTTTCTGTCAAAAACTAAACGGCTTATGGATGTGGCTTGTTTTCTCTGTAAGCGCTCATTATATCCTTAAAAACATCTGCGCTTGACGGCGGAGTCCACGATATTGCATTTGCTCCCGCCTTAATAGTTTCCCTGATTGAATCATCTGTCGGCCCGCCAGTTGCTATAATCGGAAAGTCAGGGTATCTTTCTCTTATTTTTCTGACAATCTTCGGAGTATTACCAGCGGCAGAAACATTAAATATTGACACACCAGCTTCAATTCTTGCATCAATGTCATCATCTTCATTTACTATAGTAACAATCACAGGTATATCAATAGCTTCAGAAACCGTCTTAATTACTTCATTTGAAGTAGGAGCATTTACAACAACACCCATTGCTCCCTGAAATTCAGCGTGGAGTGCAAGGTTATAAACTCTTACGCCTTGTGTAAGTCCACCGCCCACTCCAGCAAAAACAGGAATATCAGCAGCCTGCATCAATGCCTGTGTAATAATAGGCTGTGGAGTAAAAGGATATACGGCTATTACTGCATCAGCGTTTACATTTCTAATAATGCTTACATCTGTTGAAAAAACTATTGATTTAATTCTTTTCCCGAAAATTATTATTCCACTGCAACCGAAAATAACTTCAGGAACACGGAGAGCGAATTTGCGTAAGGTTCCGCTGACTTTTGGGGCAACTGCTTTATTAATAACTTCCATATATATTCATCCTTTATATTTTTTCTTATTATTTCCACCTAAATTATAAATCATTTTAACGCAACTATCAATAAGTGTTTAAAAATTTTTATATATAATAAGTAGTATCTTTTTGGATAACATTAGTATATAATAAATATTAGTAAGTTTTATAAACAGGAGGAATACTTATGGCTTTTAAAGAAATCGACCTTTTAAAAACTGATATCAATCCATTCAGAAGTATCGGAAGTGACTGGTGTCTTATAACATCAGGTGACAAGGACAGCTTCAACACTATGACTGCATCATGGGGCGGAATGGGAATAATGTGGAACAAGAATGTTGCCACTATTGTTATCCGTCCACAAAGATACACCATGGAATTTCTGAAGAAAAATGATACATTTACTATAAGCTTCTTCGACGAAAAGGATAAGGGAATTCTTAAATACTGCGGAGCTAATTCAGGAAGAAACGTTGACAAGGTTGCTGGTACCGGACTTATTCCTTTTGAAATTGATAATGCTGTTTCCTTTCAGCAGGCAAAAACAGTATTAGTCTGCAGAAAGCTTTATGCTCAGTCACTTGATCCTGATTGCTTTATTGATAAGAGTCTGCTTTCAAATTATGCAAACAACGATTATCATGTTGCAATAGTAGGAGAAATTCTTCAGGCGATAAATAACGATTAATAAAAAAATCCTTATACATTAAAGTATAAGGATTTTTTTCTTTATGCCATCAATAAGCCTTTATATTTCAATCGGATTTTATCGGTGATCAAAGCAACAAACTCGCTGTTTGTAGGTTTTCCTTTTCCAGTATTGATTGTATAGCCGAAGAATGAATTCAGTGTATCAAGATTTCCTCTGTCCCATGCAATTTCAATTGCATGACGGATAGCTCTTTCAACCCTTGATGATGTTGTCATAAATTTCTTTGCAGCAGAAGGGTATAATACTTTCGTAACACTTTCGAGCTTGCTTGCATCAAAAACAGACTGACTGATTGCTTCTCTCAGATAATGATAGCCCTTGATATGTGCAGGAACTCCAATTTGATGAATGATGTCTGTTACAATAACTTCAAGATTAGTTGCCTGTGAATTTTTCTGGAAGTTGATACCGTGGTCTGACTCTTCTTCTTTGCCTGTAAGAGCAAAAATCCTGTCAGCAAGAACCTTTGGTTCAAATGGTCGAAGCATAAAATATGATGCACCACAATCCATAACCTGTTTTTCAATGAAAGGATTGTCATATGTGCTTACCACTATAAATAGTGGCTTCTTAAAAATGCTCACCTGGATTTTTTTCATAAGCTCAATTGCGTCAAGATTTGGCATTATCGCATCAACAATGACAACATCCGGCATCTCATTCTTGATTGCATCAAATAAAGCAAGTCCGTCCTTTGGTCGAGCCACAACAAAAAATCCCATTGTTCTTAATGAATTTGCACAGGATATTCCATACTCTGCAGTATCGTCACCTATCAGTACCTTAATTTTGTTTGTCATTTTTATCCCTCCGATGTTAGTTTACTTCCATATATTACCATAAATATTTTGGAATTGCAATAGGTTTTTTAATAATTTTACATTTTTTTCCTATTTTATTTTGACACAA
>CALMXN010000209.1 GCA_937871145.1 uncultured Clostridia bacterium | reverse complement strand
CTATGAAAGCTCAGGCTGTTGCAGCATACACATTATTAAAGTATCAGGAACAAACCGGTACTATTCCAACAGTAAATATGAAGTCGATGAGTCAGATTAATTCAAATGTAAAAGCTGCGGTATCATCTGTACTTGGTGTGGCAATGTATTACAACGGGAAATATATAAAAGCTCAATATTGTGCATCAACAGGCGGAGCAACAGGAAGCTCAAAGGACGTATGGGGCGGAGATTATCCATATCTAAGGAGTGTCCCGAGCATATATGATTCAAAGAATGCTGGTTATTTTAAATATACAAGAACTATTTCGCAACAGACTTTGAAGTCTACTCTTGAGAGTAGATGTGGTATAAAACTTCCTTCAGATCCAACAAAATGGTTTGAATTTTTACCTGATAATCAGGGCGGAGTACTTGATGGGAATTTTGTCGGAAAGTTCAGAATTAATAAAGCCTCAGGCGGATACATAGATTGGATTTATGTAGGTGATAAAAAAACTTATATAACAGGAAGATTGCTTAGAGAATATATTTTAGGTTCGGGAATATTAAGATCTGCAAAATTTACTGTTTCATACTATAACGGAAACTTTACATTTGTGTCCTATGGCTCAGGACACGGCGTTGGGCTTTCACAAATAGGTGCAGACTGCTATGCAAAATACGGTAAATGCAAATACGATGAGATTTTAAAGCATTATTACAAAGGTATTATACTAAAATAGACAAAAATAATGCTGATATTTTATTACATAATATGGTAATGTTATTATTGACAGTGCAGGCAAAAGCATTTATAATTATAATGTGAATATTTTAAGTGGAGGGATAATAATGGACTTTTTCAATAAAATTGGCAATAAGGTCAGCTCAGTAGCATCTTCTGCCACATCAAAAGTAAGGGATATGGCTGATACAAGCAGTATCAACAGACAGATCGCCACTGATGAGGGAAAAATCAATTCCCTGTATACTGATATTGGCAAGATTTATTATCAGAAGCATAAGGAAAATCCAACAGAAGAATTCAAGGCAGCTTTTGATGAAATTGTTTCACTCGTTGAGAAAATCAAGGAAGAAAAGGCACAGCTTCAGGCACTTAAGAAAACAAAGGTATGCACAAACTGCGGTGCTGAAATTCCTGTAGGTGTTGCTTTCTGCTCGAATTGCGGAACAAAAGCACCAGAGGATCCTGTTGCTCCTGCACCTGCTCCGGCGCCTGATACAAAAGTATGTCCAGGCTGTGGAAAGGAATGTCCTGCATCATCTGGATTCTGTCAGGGATGCGGTACAAAACTCAGTTAGTATTAACAGAAATAAGGTGGAATAAAATCCACCTTATTTTATTTTAAAAACCTTTAAAATTAATTAATTGTGTGTTATAATAAATTAACTATTGAGCAGGAATATATGTTCTATAGAATTCTGAAGTTAAATGACGGGGGAAGTATGAAAAACAAAGCAGCTCTTATAATAGCTTTATGTCTGCTTGCGACATTGCTTTCAGGCTGTACATTTACTAATATAGGAATCGAAGGAGTTTTATATGCTCCTAAATTAAGCAAGGAACAGACTGAAATTCATGATGCTCTTATTAAAAGCATTGGCAAGAATATTCAGCTCAAATATCCTAATAACGGGGACAAGCGTTCTGCCTTTGTTATATGCAATCTTGATGATGAGCCTTCTGATGAAGCAATCGTATTTTATAAAAGAATCAATACATCCACTTCTGAAAGTACAATAAGAATCAACGTGCTTGACCAGATCAACGGTAAGTGGCAGTCAGTATATGATAGTCACCAGGCAGGTGAAGAGGTTGACAAGGTTATCGTATCCCCAATCGGAAACGGAAAACAGATATATCTCACTGTCGGCTTTGGTATTACAAATCAACCCGATAAGACAATGCAGGTATATAAATATTCAAAAGGCGTTCTTGAAAATATCCACACTGAAACTTATTCGATTATGGATATCCTTGATCTTGATAATGACAAGAATAATGAAATAATTTCAATCAGTAAGCCAAGCGGAAATCAACCGCCAATATTCAATATGTGCAAGTTCAACGTTCAGGGTGACAGACTGATTCTGAATAAGAGCAACGTTAAAATGCGAAACGATTCAGTTTCCTTTGCAAGTATGGAAAATGGCATGCTCGACGATAATACAAAAGCACTTTATGTCGACAGCGTCAGGGGCGACGGAAATATTCAGACAGAAGTTATTTATTTCAAGGACAACAAGCTTGTAAATCCGTTCCTTGATAATACATTTGCTGAAAAAACAGTCAGACAGGCTGGATATCTTTCAAAAGATATTGATGATGACGGGAATATCGAAATTCCCACAGTAACACCATTTACAGGATATATAGGGGCAGACCCTCTAAAAGAAATTGTATACAATACTGTGTGGAAGACATTTGACATAAAAGGAACACTCAGCATTAAATATAATAGCTATTATAATATCAACAAGTCGTATGTATTTGTCATTCTTGACAGATGGGTTGGGAAAGTAACCATAAAAACAGATACTGTTTCTGATGAAATAATTTTTTATAAGTATGATGGTGAAATGAAGGACGATATGACCGAGCTTATGAGAATTAAAGTTTCAACTCGTCAGAAGACATCTGAATTTATTTCAGAAGGCTATTATGTTATTAAATCTCAGGGCCAGCTGGATTATTTAATAAAGCAGGTTAATTCCAAGGATAAAGATTTTCTAATGACAGATTCAGAAATAAACGATTGTTTCCATATCTTATAATTGACAGAAGGGAAGATGAAATATGAAGAAAATACTTGTTTGTGAGGACGAAGACGTAATCAGAGAATTTGTTGTTATCAACCTTAAGCGAGCTGGTTATGACGTTGTTGATGTAAACTGTGGGGAGGAAGCTATTAAGGTTTTTGACCAGATGAACGGTAACTTTGATGTTGCATTACTTGATATAATGATGCCTGGAATTGACGGATTTCAGGTCTGCAAAAAGCTCCGTGAGAGGAGCAGTAAGCTTGGGATTATTATGCTTTCAGCTAAAACTCAGGAAATGGACAAGGTCAGCGGACTTATGATTGGTGCTGATGATTATATCACAAAGCCATTTTCACCGTCAGAGCTTGTTGCAAGAGTTGATGCTATATACAGACGTGTGTGTATGACGAACTCTAAAAAAGAAGATATACAGTTTTTAAAATCAGGACCATTTACTCTTAACTTAAAGAGCAGAACAATATTCAAGAATGAAGAACCACTTGATCTCACACAGGTTGAATATCAGATTATTGAGTATTTTCTCAGAAATCAGAATATTGCCCTTGACAGGCAGAGCATTCTCAATCAGATATGGGGCGAGAGTTATTATGGTGACGATAAGATTGTTGACGTAAATATCCGCCGTATAAGAATGAAAATTGAGGACGAGCCTTCAAACCCACGGTATATACTCACAATATGGGGTTTTGGCTATAAGTGGGAAGCAGGCAATCAGGATAATTAATTAATTAAAAATGACGCTGAGAGGAGGATTCGGGGTGGCAAAAAGGAGCATAACTCAACGCTGGTTGATAAACAGCCTTGGTATTATACTTGTTATTTTAATAATAATTGAAGTTGTGTTCAGTGTTGCTGTTCAGAATTACTACTACAACTCAGCAAAGCAATATATGACATCAAAGCTGAATTTGATTAACAGTATGCTTTTAAAAGCCTCACAGGATCAGTCAGCCAACTTTTCAACAGAACTCCGAAACTACGTTCAGAACTTTTCTGATAAGGACAGTATGGAGCTTATGGCTATCAACATTGATGGTAATATTGCTCTTACATCGTCAGGCTTTACCTCTGATGAGGTTATTGATATGACCGATTACCGTCAGGCAAGGGAAAACCCGAACGGCTATGGTTATCATATAAGCCGGCTTGAAAGCGGCGAAAAGGTAATGTCAATATGTGTGCTTGTCCCTGTCACAGGCACAAGCAAGTATGAGGCGTTAAAGCTTGTCACCTCCATGTCTGAGGTCGACAGTCAGATTATAAGCTTTGTGTTTATTATTACTATTATTTTTGTAGCAATTATTATGCTTATGATTTTGTCTGGTTTGTATTTTGTTAAATCAATCGTTATCCCTGTAAGGCAGATTGGTTCAACAGCAAGGCTGTTTGCAACAGGCGACTTCTCTCAGCGAATAAAGAAGAAAAACAATGACGAGCTCGGTGATCTTTGCGATATTATCAATAGTATGGCGGACGAGCTTTCTAATGCCGAATCGGTAAAGAATGAATTTATATCTTCAGTTTCACATGAACTTCGAACGCCTTTGACAGCTATAAAGGGTTGGAGCGAAACGCTTAATGGAATTGAAGATCCACAGATGATAAAAAAAGGTATGCGTGTTATCACAAGCGAAACTGAAAGACTTTCGCAGATGGTTGAAGAGCTTCTTGACTTCTCACGTATTCAGAACGGAAGATTCACCTTGCAGAAATCAACTATGGATATTCTTGCAGAGCTTGGTGAAGCAGTGCTTGTATATCAGGACAGAGCATATCGTGAAAATATACATGTTATTTATTATGAGCCTGATATGTTACCATTTGTTTATGGTGACAAGAACAGATTAAGACAGGTTTTCATTAATATTATTGATAATGCAATCAAATATTCAGATCCTGGCGATACTGTCACTATTGATGCTTCTGAAGAAGATAATGCGATTGTAATCACTATTGCGGATACAGGTTGCGGAATAAGTGATGCTGATTTATCAAAGGTTAAGACAAAATTCTATAAGGCAAATCACAGCCGACGTGGTTCTGGAATAGGACTTGCGGTTGCTGATGAAATTATCAATATGCACGGCGGTACTCTTACTATCACAAGTAAGGAAAATGTCGGCACAACAGTAATAATAACTCTACCTGCTATTGTTAAAAAGGCTGAACCTAAGCCTGAACAGGAATAAGCTTCTTTTAAAAGAAGAAAGGAAGAATAAATGGCAAAAAAGAAGACAGACGAAAAATGCAAATTTAAATCCAAGATAGGCGGTCAGGCTCTCATTGAAGGAATTATGATGAGAGGAATTGACAAGTCAGCAATGGCATGCCGACTTCCAAATGGTGAAATAGATGTTGAAGAATGGGAAATCAACAATGGTAAGAACCGTCCCTGGTACAAAAAGACACCTTTTGTAAGAGGCGTATTCAACTTTGCGGATACACTTGTTGAAGGATATAAATGCATCAGTAAATCTGCTGACAAACAGATGGTAGATGATGAGGAAAAACCTTCAAAGTTTGAGGCGTGGCTTGAAAAAAAGCTTGGCAACAAGATGATGCCGATTCTTACTACATTTGCTACCATACTTGGCGTACTTCTTGCCATTGGATTATTTGTGTTTATTCCGACTTTTATAGTAAAATTCTTTGATAACTATATTGAAAGCAACATTCTTCTCACACTTATTGAGGGCGGAATAAAAATAGCTATTTTTATTGTTTATCTGTGGCTTACTTCAAAGCTTAAAGACATTCAGACAACTTATGAATATCACGGTGCTGAGCATAAAACCATTGCCTGCTATGAGGCTGGTGAGGAGCTTACCGTTGATAATATTAAGAAACATTCGCGTTTTCATCCACGTTGCGGGACAAGCTTTATAATAATCGTACTCATTGTCAGCATACTTGTATTTTCTGTAGTAACCTGGTCATCAAGATTAAAGAGGATGATTCTAAAGCTCTTGCTTTTACCATTAGTTATGGGAATAGCTTATGAAATAATCAAGCTTGCAGGTAGATATTCAAATCCATTCACAAAAATAATTTCAGCTCCAGGCCTTGCACTTCAGAGACTTACAACACGTGAGCCAAATGAGAAACAGATTGAAGTTGCTATTGCGGCAATGGAAAAAGTAATCCCGGAAGATAAAGAGGAAGATAGATGGTAGAAATGACCGCAGGCACATTATACAACAACGCAAAAGCAATACTTAAAATGACTGGCATAGAAAACTACAGCCAGGAGGCTTTTTATATAATTGAAAAAGCAACAGGAATAAAAAAGCACGAGCTTCCTATAAAAGAAAATATGCCTCTCGACAACAGCATTATTGAAGAAGTAAACGGCTATGTCAACAGGAGAAAATCAGGCGAGCCATTGCAGTATATTCTCGGCGAATGGGAATTCTATTCTTTCAATTTTAAGGTTGGCGAGGGCGTTCTGATTCCACGTCAGGATACTGAAACTCTTGTTGAATCAGTACTGGAAAGCTTAAAGGATTTCAAAGAGCCTGTTGTTGTTGACCTTTGTAGCGGTAGCGGATGTATTGCAATCTCAATAGAAAAAATGTGCAAAGGCTCAAAGGTTTTTGCTGTTGAGCTTTCAGATATGGCAATTCCTTATCTTCAGAAGAACATTAACGAAAACAATTCATCTGTCAAGCTGATTAAGGGTAATGTTTGCGACTCAAAGACTCTTGACAATCTCCCACAGGCTGATATGATAGTATCAAACCCACCTTATATTACTGCACAGGATATGAAGTGTCTTCAGAAGGAAGTCACGTTTGAGCCTGAAATGGCACTTGCCGGCGGCGATGACGGACTTCATTTTTACAGAGCAATAACAGCTTTGTGGAAAGATAAACTCAAGGAAAACGGCATACTTGCATTTGAATGCGGAATAAATCAACATAAGCAGATTGAAGAAATACTAAAAGAAAACGGCTTTGACGATATTTGCTTTAAAGAGGACTTATGTGGTATAATCAGAGTTGTCAAAGGTCGAAAAAAATAACTTTTAATATAAAAATACATATCAGGAGGATTATATATGGCAGCAGATAAAAAGAAACTGGCAGAAATCAAAAAAAGGAATGACGGACCACTTTCAAGCGATGATAAGAAAAAAGCAATAGAAACCGCAATAGCACAGATTGAAAAGCAGTTTGGTGCAGGAGCAGTAATGAAGCTTGGCCAGTCTGCTGCCCTGAAGGTAGATTGCATACCAACAGGTTCGCTTGCTCTTGATTCTGCTCTTGGTATCGGCGGAGTTCCTCGAGGACGTATTGTTGAGATTTATGGACCTGAAAGTTCAGGAAAA
>CALMXN010000208.1 GCA_937871145.1 uncultured Clostridia bacterium | reverse complement strand
CTCTGTTTAAATGACGGAGCTTTATCTCAGCAACATATTCAGCCTGAACTTCATCAATTGAGAAGCCGATCATAAGATTTGGAACAACTTCACTTTCCTCTTCGGTTTCTCTGACAATTCTGATAGCCTTATCAATATCAAGAAGAATTTTTGCAAGACCTTTTAATAGGTGGAGCTTTTCTTTCTTCTTCTGTAATTCATACTTAATTTTTCTCTTAACACATTCAATTCTAAAGTCAATCCACTCGAAAAGAATATATCTAACGCCCAGAACCTTTGGATATCCATTGATAAGAATATTAAAGTTACATGAGAAATTATCCTGAAGTGGTGTAAGTCTGAATAACTTCTGCATTAACTTATCAGGGTCTGTACCCCTCTTTAAATCTATTGCTATTTTCAAACCTGATTTATCCGTTTCATCACGAATGTATGAAATTTCTCTGATTTTTCCTATTTTTATAAGAGCAATAATCTTTTCAATAATTGCTTCAATAGTTGTAGTTGATGGAATTTCAGTAATTTCAAGACAGTTTTCCGATTTATCATAGTTATATCTTGAACGTACTTTTATTGAACCTCTACCAGTCTTATATACATTCAGCAATTCAGCCTCATCATAAATTATAAATCCACCACCTGGGAAATCAGGGCCTTTTAAAGTCGAAATAATATCGTGGTCGGGATTTCTGATGAGTGCTATTGTAGTTTCACATAGCTCAGCAAGATTGAACGGACAAACTGAACTTGCCATTGAAACGCCGATTCCTACATTTGCATTTACGAGGATAGATGGGAATGTTGCAGGGAAAAGATTAGGTTCGGTTGTTGTATTATCGTAGTTTGGTGAAAAATCAACAGTATCTTTATCAATATCCCTGAAAAGCTCGTTGCATAAAGAATCTAGCTTAACTTCTGTATATCTTGAGGCTGCATAAGCCATATCTCGTGAATAGGATTTCCCGAAGTTACCCTTTGAATCTACATAAGGATGAAGTAATGCTTCATTTCCTCGTGTCAGCCTTACCATTGTTTCATAAATAGCCTGATCACCGTGAGGATTAAGTCGCATAGTCTGACCGACAACATTCGCCGATTTAGTCTTTGCACCAGTTAGCAGTCCCATTTTATACATTGTATATAAAAGCTTTCTGTGAGAAGGCTTAAAGCCATCAATTTCAGGGAAAGCACGTGAAACTATTACACTCATTGCATAAGGCATATAGTTCCTTTCGAGGGTATCAGTTATCTTCTCTTCAACAATTGTCCCTGCTCCCTCAATATATGCATTTGACATCTCTGATTTTGCTGGCTCTGATTTTTTCTTTGCCATTTTGCCACTCCTTGTTAGTATTGTTATGAAATATCAGCAAGCTCCAGATAATCGTGCCCAAATTCTGATATAAAGTCTTTTCTTCCCTGAAGATTATCGCCAAGCAACATATCAAACATATTTGATGTTGCAAGTGCATCATCTTTTGTTACCTTGATTAATCTTCTTGTTTCAGGATTCATTGTAGTTAATGACATCATGTCAGGTTCATTCTCGCCAAGACCTTTTGAACGCTGAAGTGTATATTTCTGATCTTTTATCATATCAAGAATGTTTATTTTTTCTTTTTCATTATAGGCAAAATAAGTCTTTTCCTTAGTGGTTATTTCAAACAACGGTGATTCTGCAATATAAGCATAACCTTGTTCTACTAATGTTGGTGTAAGCCTATAAAGCATTGTAAGAATCAACGTTCTGATCTGGAAGCCATCGACATCAGCATCGGTACAAATAATAATCTTATGCCATTTCAGATTATCAATGTTGAATGTTGAAAGATCTTTGTTTGCTTTTGATTTTACTTCAACTCCACAGCCAAGAACCTTCAATAAGTCTGTAATAATTTCACTCTTGAAAATCTTATCATAATCTGCTTTCAGGCAGTTCAGAATTTTACCTCTTACCGGCATAATAGCCTGAAATTCAGCATCTCTGGCAAGTTTAACAGCACCGAGAGCTGAATCACCCTCAACAATATAAAGCTCACGTCTCATCAAGTCTTTTGTTCTGCAGTCAACAAACTTTTGAACCATATTTGACAAATCGATAGTTCCGGCAAGCTTTTTCTTTAAGTTAAGTCTTGTTTTCTCTGCATTCTCACGGCTACGCTTGTTTATTAAAACCTGCTCAGCAACTTTTATTGCCTCATCAGGATTTTCTATAAAATATACTTCAAGCTGATGCTTTAAGAACTCAGTCATTGCTTCATATATAAATTTATTGGTGATAGCTTTCTTAGTCTGATTTTCATATGAAGTCTGCGTTGAGAAAGATGAGGATACCAATACAAGACAATCCTCAACATCAACAAAAGCTATCTTTGATTCGTTTTTAAGGTACTTGTTATTCTGCTTTAAGTAAGAATCAATCATTGACACAAAAGCTTGTCTAACTGCCTTTTCAGGAGAACCGCCATATTCAAGGAAGCTTGAGTTATGATAATATTCAGCAAATTTTACTTTATTTGAAAATGTAACTGATACATTTAGCTTAACTTT
>CALMXN010000207.1 GCA_937871145.1 uncultured Clostridia bacterium | reverse complement strand
GAACCGCTATTCAATAGGTATTGAAATCATTGCAATAGGCTCACAAAAGGATATGGCACAATATTTTCCCCATGATGAATACAATAGCATTGACAAAAATCTTATCGGCTTCAAGGATGAACAATATGCTTCTCTGGAAAAACTGCTGAGGAATATCTGTGAAAGATATGATACTCTTGAATATGACAGACAGCATATAATCGGTCATAGCCAATACAGCCCTTCAAAAACCGATCCTGGTGAATTGTTCGACTGGTCGAAAATAGGATTATAAAAAAAGCTCCCCTGAGAAATGGGGAGCTTTATTAATTAAGGAGGAAGTTTTAATTATTTGTGTTCAAGTATACGTGCAATTTCAGCAACGTCCTTGTCGCCACGACCTGAAAGGCATATTACAATAATCTTATCCTTGTCAAGTGTAGGAGCAAGTTTTAATGCACCAGCAACGGCGTGTGCGCTCTCGATTGCTGGGATAATACCCTCAACCTTTGAAAGTGTAAGGAATGCATTTACTGCCTCATCATCGGTAGCAGTAATATATTCTGCTCTGCCTGTTGCCTGATAGAAGCAATGTTCAGGGCCAACGCCAGGGTAGTCAAGACCTGCTGAAATTGAATATACAGGAGCAGGCTCACCATTCTCATCCTGAATAACCTTGCACTTAAATCCGTGGATAATACCAGGAGTTCCAAGTGTCAATGTTGCAGCATGATCGGCTGTATCAAGACCTCTTCCAGCCGGTTCAACACCGACCATTTTAACATCCTTGTCTTCATAGAACGGTGAGAAAAGTCCGATCGCATTACTCCCGCCCCCGACACAAGCCATAACATAATCAGGAAGACGTCCTTCTGCTTCAAGACACTGCTGTTTTGCTTCTCTTCCGATTACTGACTGGAAGTACTTTACTATCTGTGGGTATGGATCAGGTCCTACTGCTGAACCAAGCATATAATAGGTATTCTCATAATTTTCACAAAGATCACCCAAAGCCACGTCAACAGCATCCTTAAGTGTTCTTGTTCCGCTTGTTACAGGAACAACCTTTGCACCTAAAAGCTCCATTCTGAAAACATTGAGAGCCTGACGTCTTGTATCCTCTTCACCCATATAAACGATACATTCCATATCAAATAATGCGCAGGCTGTTGCTGTTGCAACACCGTGCTGACCAGCACCGGTTTCAGCAATAATTCTCTTCTTGCCAAGACGCTTTGCTAAAAGTGCCTGACCTAAAACATTATTGATTTTATGGGAACCTGTATGGTTCATATCCTCACGCTTGAGATATATTTTTGCCCCGCCAAGCTGTTTTGAAAGCTTTTGAGCAAAATAGAATTCTGAAGGACGGCCAGTATAGTTCTTCTGATAAAATTCAAGCTCCTTGATAAATTCAGGATCCTGAATTTCCTTCTTGAATTCCTTTTTGAGTTCCTCAAAAATACCGTTTAATTGTGGTGGAATGAATCTTCCCCCGAAGTCGCCGAAAAATCCTGTTTCATTTGGTAAATTGTTTGTCATAATAAACACCCTTTCATCATTTGTGCAGTTGCACTTTTTTCGTGGAATTTCCACGCTGTGAATGAATGTTGTATTTTGCACAGGTGTTTATGAAAATAAAAAAAGCACCTATCCTCATATAAGGACAGATACTATCTGTTATGCCACCTTAAGTCAAAGCCATAATTATGTATGACTGACGTCTTCGCAAAATGCCAACACATTTCCGCCTTGTAACGTAGGCATACGTCAGAGAATAATAGGATAAAAATTATCTTTTCACTCCGCCCTCAATGGTCCATTTATCCGTACCGTCTGCTGTCGGTTTTCAGCTACCCCGACTCTCTGGAAAGCTCGTGTAAGGCTTTATCTCCATCTCAATGGTTTAGTATATATTATCATGATAAAAAAAATATGTCAATACTTTTTTCAATATTTTTTATTATTGAAAGATTTGACAAAAAATGCTATAATAATGTTTATAGGTACAGGCATTTTTACCTTCATTATATTAAGTCCGTTTTATTGGACAATTCATCTGTTACAATATAATCAACAGATAAATAATGGAGGGATGAAAAGTGTTTTCAACAATAGCAATAATAGGACTTGCCTGGCTTTTTATCAGCAGTATAAAAAATATGTTCAGGAAAAACAAGAAGCGTAATATTCGAATTTCCCGCAATAAAAAACAGGCTGCATAAAACAGCCTGTTAATATTATTTATCAATTTCTTTTATTGAAACAACACAGTTCTTGCCGGAGGCTTTACCCTTATACATACAGCAATCTGCCTGATTGATAAGATCGGATATTGAAAAGCCTTCTGCCGCACAGCTTAAACCAGCTGTTAAGGTTGCTTTTACATTGTTATCCTTATATGGATATGACATATCTTCAATTCTCTTTCTTATTTTGTTTGCGACATTCTTTGCATCATAGATTTCAGTTTTAGGGAGGAGTATGAGAATTTCCTCACCGCCCCAACGGCATACAACATCATCCTGACGGAGTGTGATTTTTATTTCACTGCAAATCTTTTTAAGGACAAGGTCGCCACATTCGTGACCATATTTATCATTAAGAACCTTAAAATTATCAATGTCCAGAAGAATAAGCGAGAATTTTGTGTTCTGTGAAAGATACTTGATATCAATTTCTGACAGAGCCTTCATCATACTTCTTCGGTTCAGAAGTCCTGTGAGCGGATCGGTATTTGCAAGAACTTCAAGCTCCTTGTTTGATTGTGAAAGGATGCTTGTTTCATAAACAATTGTTTTTGTGTATATGTAAGACAGAAATGATAATGAACAAAAACAGCAGAAAGCATTTGTAAGATACAGTACAACTTTTGGATAATAAGCAATAGTAAAAAGCTCTTTTGTATTAGTTGATATAAAATATGTTGCAAGAAAAAACACAACAGTAAGGTTTACGATAAAAAAGCGGGTTGTGGTTGACCTGAATTTGCAGTAAAAACATAATGGAACAAATGCGAAAAGATAAAAATAGAATCCTGAGTTCCACCCTAAAAACAATGATGAAACCATAACATTAAGTACAATTTCTACGCAACAGACCAACGTAACAAATACAAATTGCTTTGACTTGATTAAAAGATATGATGAAAGATATATTAATATACTTATAAGATTCAGTATCATCAGCGAGTAAATATCAGTTATTATAAAAAAAGTCGTCAGGAACATATGCATTAATATACACATGATACATAAAACCTTATATAGTGTTGAAACTCTAATATAATTACTACTCTGGTTTTTCTTAAGATGCATTTTTCTCACCTCATCTATATAATACCTTTTTTTAAGGAAAATTTCAACACTTATTTAAAAATAAAAAGGAGGCTTAATTATGAAAGTTCTGCACACTTCTGATCTTCACTTCGGAATATATCTGTACGAACACGCAATAATTGATGAACAGAAGTATATGGTTGACTCCATAATTGATGTTATAAAAGAAAATAACATTGATGCTGTTATTATTGCGGGAGATGTTTTTGACAAGGCAATAGTTTCACAAAAAGCACTTGCCTTATATGATGAGCTTGTAACCAGACTCTGCAGTGAAATTAAAATTCCCGTTCTGATTTGTGCCGGAAATCACGATTCATCAGAACGTCTTTCATTATGCAATAAAATGCTTGCTGAATTAGGCCTCTATATTGAAGGAAGATTAACAAAAGACATAAAAGCAATTTCTGTCGGCAATTGCGATTTTTATCTTGTCCCATATTTTAATCTTGATATTGCAAGGATGCTTTTTCCTGACGAAAGCTTTGAAAATTATAATCAGGCTTACAGATTTGTCTGTGATAAAATACGTTCCGAAATGGACAAGAGCAAGACAAATATTCTCATAGGGCATTGCTTTGTTGCGGGCGCAACACTATCCGAAAGTGACAGAGGAGCAAAGCTCGGTGGTGCAGAATGTGTTGCTTGTGATACTTTCGATAATTTTGATTATGTTGCACTCGGGCATCTTCACGCCCCTCATAATATAGCTGAAAAGGTCCGATACAGCGGAACACCTTATAAGTATTCCTTTGGTGAAACAAAATCACAGAAAACTGTTACTATATTTAATACAGAAACTAAAGAAATTTCAGAAGTACCACTAATCCCTCAGCGTGACCTGCGTGTTATTGAGGGGACATATCTTGAGCTCCTTGACATAGCAGAAAATGATGAGAAAAAAGATGACTATATGAAGATAGTTGTTACCGACAAATACCCGACAGGCGATATCTATGATACTTTTAAAAAGCATTATGAGAATATACTCTGCTTTGAGGGTATGGCTGTTAAAAGCGAATCAACAATGTCAACACTCACAGCAAAGGAAATCGTTAAGCTTTCCCCTGTTGAACTATTGAAAGATTATTATTCAAACAAGTCCGACAGTGAGCTTGGTGAGTTTGAACTTGAATGGTTTGAAAAGGCACTTAACACAGTAAAGGGTGGTGAGGATAAACAATGATACCAAAATACTTAAGATTTCAGTCTTTTGCTTCCTATAAAAACGAACAGAAAATCGACTTTGAAAAGCTGAGCAGAAATGAACTCTTCCTCATTCACGGAAAAACTGGCTCGGGCAAGACATCAATCCTCGATGCTATAACATATGTTCTTTATGGTGAGAGCAGTGGCGGTGCCCGTGGTGGACTTGAAAGTATGCGTTGCAGAAATTACGGAGCAGATAGCATACCGACTGAAATTGAATTTATTTTTGAGGTCAAGGGTAAGGAATATAAATTCACCCGTAGTGTCTATGAAAGGAAAAAACGTACAGGCAAGATTGAAACCGAGTACGAATGCAACTGTTATTATTCCGAGAACGGTCAATTTGTACCTTACTTTGACAATCCGAGAAAAGCTGATGTGAACCAAAAGGCTGTTGAAATTATCGGGCTGACGTATAATCAGTTTATGCAGGTCGTAATCCTTCCACAGGGTAAATTTGAAAGCTTTCTTGTTGCTTCCTCAAAAGAAAAGGAGGAAATTCTTAACACTCTTTTCAAGATTGATGACTGGAATGCAATCGGTCAATGGATTTGTGATCAGGCACGCAACATCGACATGACAAATAAAGAGCAACGTGCTGTCCTCAATTCAAAAATTAAACAGCTCGGCACTGTTTCGCGTGAAAATGCTGATGAAGTTATTTCACAGCTTGCTGAAAAAGAAAGCGAGTACAAGCAACAGCTTGTAAAAATTAATGATACCATAAATGTGCTGAAGAAAAAGCTCGAAAAGGAATCTGAAATTCAAAAGCTTTTTATCCAACGTGAACATACACAGCAAAAGCTTGACAGGCTATTACTATCTTCAGAAGAAATGTCACGAATGGGACTTCTCCTTATCGCAAACACAAACTGTATGAAGATTATCCCTTCATATGAACGCTTTTCTTCGCTCAAGTCTGATAACATAAGGCTTGAAAAAGAAAATACAGACTTTTTGACAACGCTTGAAAGTTATAAAGAACAGCTTGAAAGTTCCAATAAGCAACTTTTACTTCTTGAAAATCAAGCACCACAGATTCAGGAGCTCCGTGAGAAGCTTGCTGTTTTAAAAACACTTGAAAAGCATTATTCACAGCACTCGAAAGTCAAACAGGCTGTCATATCCGATACTGCTGATTCAAATAAAATTTCAGAGCAATTAAATGCTCTGAAAGAAAAAAATGACAAAACAACAGCTCTGAAAAATGAAAAGACAGCATTGCGTGAAAAGATTATTTCACAATATCAGGTCAACCTTTCAACGCTTGAAAAAGAAAAAAATGAGCTTGAAAACAGCCATAAGCTTATGAGCGACAAGGCACAGTACGAGCAACGCCTCACTACGCTTGTCAACAGTCTTGAACAACTTAATCAGCAGATTATCGAAAAGGAAAATCAGATTGAAAAGCTTAAAGCTGAGCAAAGCGAAAAGTACACTTTGCATATAAGCTTTCTCTCACAGAATCTTGCAAGTGAGCTTAAAAACGGCGAGCCTTGCCCGGTATGTGGAAGTATTCATCATCCGTCACCGTCGAAAAATAGTAATGGTAAGAACTATGAAAATGAACTATTGCAAATTGCCGAGGCTATCTCAAAGCTTGAAAAAGAACGTTCCGACTTTATCAGGAAGCAAAGTGATTTTTCATCACGAATTGAACAGGGAAAGCAATATATCAATGATAAAACTAATGCTCTCAAAGGGCTAACCCCTTATGACGAAAAGCATTATATAGACGTTGTTGAACAGTATAATTCAGCAAATGAACAGGTTGCCAAACTTCCGAAGTTAAGTGAAGAAATTGCCGGCCTTGACCTCACTTTAAAGAGCCTATCAGATGAAATTAATACTCTTTCAAATGCTGATAATGACGCAAAAGCCAAGCTGTCCGACAGCAAAGCATTACTCAAAGTCATTGAGCAGCAGCTTGACAGCAGTATCCCTGATATCAATGCGCTAAATAAAATCCTGATAACAATGTCAGAGAAAATTGAAGCCTTTGAAAAGAATTTTGAACAGGCTAAAAAACTCAATTCCGACTGTCAGCAGAATATAGCAACACAGCAAGCAAAGCTTGAACAGAATAAGCTTTCTTTAAAAAAGTGTGCAGATGACTTGTCAGAGGCTGAAAAAAAGCTGTCTGCTGATTTATCCGCTAATGGTTTTACTGGCATAGATACTTTCCTAAATGCCCGTCTTAACACAGAAAAAGAAAAACAGCTTATAGCAGAATGTGACAACTACAAGCTTGAAAAAGAATTATGCAGATCGGAAGAG